>CALBMW010000795.1 GCA_937896275.1 uncultured Myxococcales bacterium | reverse complement strand
GGTCCTGATCATTCGGAACACCGTCCGCGGTTGCCTCGATGTGCAGGCGGCGCTGGAACAGCAGGCTGGGAGAGACCGCGCGTCGCTCCTGTTCCGCTGCGGCCGCGTCGCGGCGCCCCACCACGCTCGCTTCGCCCGCGTCGACCGCGGCGCGCTCGACATGGCCATCGAGGCCGCCTTCGGCAAGCAGCGTCTGGCGGGTCGCGGTGTGGTCGCGGTGGCAACCCAGACCGTCGAGCAGAGCCTCGATCTCGACGCCGATCTGCTCTTCACCGACCTGTGCCCGATGGACGTTCTGTTGCAGCGCTTCGGGCGCCTGCACCGCCACGACCGCGCGGACAGGCCGGCCGGCTTCACCGAGCCCCGGGCCATCGTGCTGGTACCGGCCGACCGCGACCTGGCGGTCCGGATCCGCCGCGGTGGAGAAGCCGCGGGAGGTCACGGTCTCAGCTCCAAGGTCTACGGCGACCTCCGCATCATCGAGGCGACCTGGCGCTCTCTGGAGGCCGACCCCCTGGTACGCGTCCCGAGCCAGAGTAGGGCGCGCATTGAGGAGAGCGTGCATCCTGAGGCGCTCGCGGAGCTGGTCGCCACGCTCGGGGAGCCATGGTCGCAGCACGCGCGCCACGTGCAGGGCAGCCTGCTGGCTGATGGCACCCACGGGCGCCTCGTGCAGGTCGACTGGCGCCGTCCGTTCTGCGAGAAGCCCTTCCCGCGCGGGCGCATCGGCACGCGTCTGGGCGAGGCGGACCGGCGCGTCGCCTTCGTCGCACCAGTGCCCGGCCCCTTCGGACGGCCCGTCTCAGCGCTGAACCTGCCCCATTGGATGGTGCCCGAGGGCGTCGAGATCAGCGACGAGCCCGTCGCGGCGCGCGCCACGCCTGAGGGCTTCGACTTCGACTTCGCGGGGCAGACCTTCAAATACGACCGCCTGGGCCTTGGGCCCGAGGAGCGCCCATGAGCCTGAACGACCTCATCTCGGACGCGCTCATCAGGGCGCGGACCTTCGGGGGGCAGATCCTCGACCTGAGCCTGCCCGAACTACTGGCAGCGTTGAGTGATCCTGACGACGACGTGGCCGACTTCCCGCGACTGCAGCCGCACCAGACCCACCCATGGCACGCGTTCCTCGTCCAGCTTGCCGCGATTGCGCTCGACGCCGATCACCTGGCACCGGAGGACATGCCCGGCGCCGATTGGGCGACGCTGCTGCGGGCGCTGGCACCGGACGAGGCCTGGCGCTTGGTGGTCGATGATCTGAGCAAAGCCGCGTTCATGCAGCCGGCGGTCCTCGATGGGCCAGCAGAGCCGCCCGAGGTTCTCTCCCCCGATCTGCTCGACGTGCTGCAGAGCGCCCGCAACCACGACGTGAAGCGCAGGCGCATGGTCCACCCGGAGCCAGAGCACTGGCTTCACGCGCTCATCGGCGTCCAGACCATGCAGGGCTACTCCGGCAAGATGTGGTACGGCATAGCTCGCATGAACGGCGGCCTGGGCAACCGACCAGGCGTCGCCGTGGCCTCGTCCCTTCGCCTGGGGCCTCGCTTCCGCCGCGACGTCGCCGTCCTCCTCGAGCACCGGGCGGACATCACAAGGATGAGCGGCTACCAGGATCATGGGGGCCAGGCGCTGCTTTGGCTCCAGCCCTGGGACGGCAAGACGCCGATCGCCCTTGCCGAGTGTGACCCCTACTTCATCGAAGTTTGTCGTCGTGTTCGCCTGCGGCGCCTGGTTTCGACCGGGGCGATCGCGGCGTGGACCAGGAACAGCACCGCGAAGCGCGTCGACGCACCTGACGCCCTCAAGGGGATCACGGGCGATCCATGGACGCCCGTCGAGTTGGGCGACGCTTCGAAGGCGATGACACTGTCGGGCAGCGGCTTCACATATGAGAAGACGCGCCAGCTCATCATGCAGGAGATCTCCGCGGCGCCGGCCCAGAAGCTGCGCACGTCGGATCCGTTACGCATGCTCTGGGTGGCCTGGGCACTCGTGCGCGGCCAGGGCAAGACCGAAGGCCTCCACGAGCGCGTCGTGTGCCTGCCGGGTCCGGTGCGAAAGACGCTCGCCGTGGCGGCCGAGCGAGACCGTCTCAGCAAGCTCGCCAAGGACCGCGTGACGACCGCCGGCGACGTCTGGTCACGCGGTCTGTCGCCGGCGCTCGCCGCGCTCGCATCCGGCGGCGAGCCGCAGAAGCTCGAGCGTGGTCGCCGCGGCGCGCACGCAGGCCCCTGGCGTTCGCGCTTCGACGAGGCGGTGGATCGCGTCTTCTTCGAGCGCCTGTGGGAGGCCGTGGAATTGCCGGAGGAGCAGGCCGACCGCGCGTGGAAGGAGGAGCTGCTCGAGCAAGCAGCGCGCCTGCTGGACGAGGCGTCCACGGCCGCAGCCGGTCCGGAAGCCCGCCGCCTGAAGGGCCGGGCCGTCGCCGAGATGATCATCCTCGCCATCCGTGCCCGAATGCTGCCCAAGGACGACGACATCGTGCTGGCGCGCGCCGCCGAGTCCGGCGATCCCCTGGCACCAACGACCCAGGAGGAGCTCCATGTCTGAGCAACAGGTGACGTCCGACGCAGGCTGGCTCTCGTCGCGCGTCGGGAGCATCGCCGGCGCGCTCAGAGCAGCGTCGCCCGGCGAGTTGGCGGCGCTGCGGCGCATGGGGCCCGACGGGCCGACCGCCCCGGCCTTCTGGCGCCTGTTCGCGACCACGATCGACCCGGACGATCGGGCCAACGATGACGCCACGATGGCATGGGCGACAATCGTCAGCGCCATGGCCGACGCGCCAACGCTGGACGAGCGCACCCAGGCGGGGCAAGCGATGGCCCAAGCCGGCTTGTCCGAGGCGCGCTTCGTTCGCCTGCTGGAGGCCGAAGGCTCGGCCCTCCTCGACGAGTTCCGCCAAGTGGCGCGCTACCTGGCGGCCAAGGGCCGGGGACTCGCCTGGACGGACATGGCGGCCCTGCTGCTCGTCAAGGATCGCGAGGCCCGGCGCAAGATTCGTGGCCGGCTGGCTCGCTTCTTCTTCCGCCAGCGCAAGGAAGAAGCCTGAGACGCGCCTCGGCGCTACTCCTCACCCACGAGAACGAGGTTCCGACCGCGATGGTCGCCCACGAAAGGATAGGTCGATGAGTCGCTTCCTGCAGATCCATTTGGGTGCGGCTCCATCTCGTTCACGACCTGACCAACCTCAGGACCGGCCG
>CALBMW010000794.1 GCA_937896275.1 uncultured Myxococcales bacterium | reverse complement strand
CGAACACGCCGTGACCCTGAAGGGACTGAATGGGGAGGGGATCGAGACGGCGATTTTGAGCTTGACCTTCGGGTGGCGCTAGGCCGTCGCCCCATCTTGACCACCCCGATCCGCAAACCCGCCTACCACGCGGCCTTGCGGCGCACGCGTAGATACAATGCTCAGGCGTCGGGGTCGGCTGAGGGCCTCGCGTCGGTGCGCGGCTGGGGCGCGAGGGCGGCGGCGACCTCCGCCTCATCGACCAGCTGCTTCATCCGCAGGGAGGCGAGGATGGCGCGCTGGACGGCGTTGGGGTGCGTGAGGGCCTGCACGGGCTCGAGCTGGGGCGCCCGGCGTCAGCACGCCCATCAGCGGTACCGACCTACTCCCAATCGAAGGCCTCCGTCGTCGGGAGGTCCGCTGGGTCGACCTCGCGGGGAACGAGGCTGTCGACCAACGTCTTGTCGGGCTGCGGGCCAATCCCGGCCTTCAGGAAGCGCACGAGGGCCTGCACTTCGCTCTCGGTCACCAGTGGCGCGAGCAACCGCTGGAGGTGCGCCTGGCCGGGTGCGAGCAACAGCCCGTCGCCGTGGCCTTGCAGCGTCTCCGCGCCGTGGGCGTCCAGGATGATGCGCGAGTCGACCTTGGACGACACGCGGAAGGTCAGCCGCGTGGGAAAGTTGGCCTTGATGAGGCCGGTGAGCACCTCGCGTGACGGACGCTGCGTCGCGAGAATCAGGTGCAGGCCCGCTGCTCGCCCCATCTGGGCCAGCCGGACCAGTTCGTCCTCGACACTTCCCCGCGTCTGGATGATCAGGTCCGCGAGTTCATCGATGACGATCACCAGCAACGGTATCGGATCGAGGGGCACGGGCTGTCCGGCCTGCTCGTGGTTCTCGGGCCAAAGAGGACGCTCGCCGGTTCGGCTGCACTCAGCGATGCGCTCGGAGTAGCCCTCGAGGTTGCGCACGCCCAGGGCGGCCATGCGTCGATAGCGCGCCATCATCTCCCTGATGGCCCATTTCAGCGCCTGCTCGCATTGGTTCATGTCGGTGATCACGGGCGCCAGCAGGTGAGGCACTCCGTTGTAGACGGAGAGCTCCAGCTGCTTGGGATCGACCAGGATCAACCTGACCTCCTCGTGCGTCGCCCTGAGCAGGAAGGAGCACACCATGGTGTTGAGGGCGACCGACTTCCCCGAGCCCGTGGTGCCCGTCACGAGCAGGTGGGGCAAGCCTTGCAGGTCCACGACGAGGGTGCGCCCCGCCGGGTCGACTCCCAACGGCAGCGCGAGTGGCGACGCGACAGCCTTGAACTCGCTCGCCTCCAGGATGCGGCGCAGCGGTACCACTGTGCGCTTCCGGTTCGGGACCTCGATGCCGACGACCCCTTGACCGGGCAGTGCGCTGATGCGAACCCCCGGCGTCGTGAGGGCCAGCGACATCTCAGCTTCGAGGCCGACGATGCGTGAGACCTTCACCCCGGGGGCGGGCTCGACGGCGAAGGTCGTCACGACGGGCCCCGCCTCGAAGCTCACGATGCGGCCGCCGACCTTGAAGTCCTTCAGCGTCGTCTCGATCACCTGGGCCGCGCGCTGCGAACTCTCGTCGTCCGCGACGTCCACCGGAAGGTCATCCATGGCCAACAGGGTCAGCGGTGGACGCGGTGGGCGCTCATCCTTGGATGCCTCCTGATCCACGGTCCCGCCGAAGTGGTTCACGACCGCCGCCAGCCCGCCGTCGAATCCCTGAGCCACCGCGGAAACGCGCCAGGCATCCTGCCGCCGGTAGAACTCCGTCAGCATCGCGGCCTTCTCGTTCACGAAGAACTCCGCGCGGATCTCGAAGCGCATCGTCTCCAGGCCGGCCTGAATGAAGCGGACATGACCTCCCAGCACGTCCGACAGCGTGGCGTCGCCGTCCACCACCGCGACCAGCACGAGGCGGTGGATCGCATCGGGGATGCGCTGCAGGTCGAAGGCGAAGCCGTCGCGATCTCCACCTGGCGCTGCCAGACCGACGCCGCCGCATGGCGTCTCGGGCTGGTTGTAGAACGTCATGTATCGGTCGTCGGCCAAGCGCCCGTCGGCGTCCAACCCGAAGCAGACGAAGTCCACGGAGGAACCCGGTGCCGCGACGCTGACGCCGAGCTCGAAGGGCGTGGAGGGATCGACAGCGTCCACCAGACCGATGCGCTGTCCACGATTGAGCTTCATCGAACCCTCGGCGAGGTCAAGGTTGGCGCCACTCGGGCAGGACCGGACGCGTCGGACGGGAGTGCCCCGGCGAGGATACGGCCACCAGGGCGGTCCCGCCAGTGCTTCACGGGCGCCCTCGATTCGCGTCTGCGCGGAGGGGCCAGCGCGTCGGCGCGCCCGTCGAGCCCGGCGCGCAGGCCGGCCTGCTGACGCAGTCGCTGATGCGTGAGTTGGGTTTTGTGCCGTGAGCATGGGCCGGCACGTGCAGGGGTGGCTGCGAAGGGGGCCGGCGTGGCCTCGACCGTGGCGGCCACCGAAGCCTCCCCGTCGTTCCGCGACTCTCGCGAGGTGGGGCGCCGGTGAGCCGACGAACGTTGTGCGCGCCTCGGTGTCGACGTATCGTCGCCCCACACAACCGCTCGGCAACCGCACCTGGTTAGGGTGGGCGCCGGCTGGCCACATCGGGTGGATGGGCACATGGGATGGATCGTGACACCTCCTGCGGACCGTTGGCGCATCACCGTCATCGACGTCGAGACAACCGGCCTGGGGCACGCTGACCGCATTCTGGAAGTGGCGGCGGTCACCCTCAACGACCGCGGCGAGGTCGTCGACGAGTTCGACACGATGGTCAACCCGGACCGTGACGTGGGTCCGACGCACATCCATGGCATCACGCCCGGCATGGTGACGGGCGCGCCGACCTTCGGTGAGGTCGCGGCGGCCCTCGCGCGGCGGCTGGAAGGCGTAGTGCTCGCCGCACACAACCTGCCCTTCGACATGCGCTTTCTGTCGCGAGAGTATGACCGGCTCGGCGCGCGCCTGGAGCCCGGCATCGGGGTCTGCACCCTGCAACTGACCGGGCGACGGCTGGGCGATGCATGCTCGGCCCACGGCATCGAGCACGGCACCGCGCACCGAGCGCTCCACGACGCCCGCGCGACCGCGCGGCTGCTGTGGAAGGTGCTCCCTGAGGGGCTGGACGCCCATGTCGCCTCCGTCTCCGCGTTGCACGTGCCGCTTTCAGCGCGAACGCTTCGCAGGGAGGCCGTCGCCGCGTCCACGAGCGTCGAGCCGAGCGCGCTCAGGCGAATGCTGAGCCGCATACCGCTGCCGACGGCCGAGGGCGCGACGCTCGCCTACCTCGACGCGCTGGACTGGGCGCTCGACGACGCAGTGCTGACGGAGGACGAGTCGGTCGTCCTACGTGCGTTCGCCTCCGACCTGGGACTCACGACTGCCGAGGTTGGGCTCGCGCATCAGCGCTACCTCGACCAGGTCGTGGCGGGCGCGCTGCGCGATGGCATCGTCACCGACGAGGAGCACGCGCTTCTGACTGCCGTGGCCACGGCGCTGGGCTTGTCGACCGTGCATCTGCCGACGCCGACCGCGCGCCCGAGCGCGGCGGTGCTCGCGCCTGGGGCTCGCATCTGCTTCACGGGCGCCGCGGTTGACGGGGACGGCAGCCCTCTCGAGCGGGAGGACCTCGAGGCCCTCGCCGTCCAACACGGCTTCGTTCCAGTGTCGAACGTCACGAAGAAGCGCTGCGACGCACTGGTGGCGGCGGATCCGGCATCGGGGTCGACCAAGGCGAAGACCGCTCGCCGGTACGGGCTGCCGATCCTGTCGGTCCGCAGCTTCTTGGAGTCCCTGTGAAGGATGCTGCCGGGCAGCAGGCCAGGGGTCGTACTTCCGCGACGGCTTCCCGCTTGAGGGTCGCGACGCTCAGGTCGGCGCCGTCGTCCTCAACCCCAGATGCAGCTGCATGCGTTCTGCCACCTGGACCTCATCGACGTTGGCGGATCATCTGCATCCGCCCATCAGCGGGGGCGGAGGTCTCGACACACAAGTCCCAACGCGTTACGGTGCCGGTCCGAGGCACTGCGGAAGGGGCAACGATGCGAATCGTCATCATGGCGCTGCTGGCATTGGTGGCGGTTGGCTGCAAGCAGGCAGCCGGCGAGGATTGCGGAAAGCCTGAGGACTGCGCTACCGGGCTTACCTGTTTTCAGGCGGCAGCCAAGTGCCTGTCCCCCGCTGACATCGCGTGCAGGGCGCTGCGCGGCTGCGACTTCTCCGGTGAGTGCGCTGCCAAGGACGGGAAGTGCGTTGCTGGTTCGGACGACGATTGCAAGGCGGCAACCACGTGCACCCTCATGGGGCGTTGCCACGCCGGAAGTGGCCGCTGTGTCGCGACGTCCGACGCAGATTGCGCCGCCTCGGACGCCTGCTCGTCAGCGGGGGCCTGTCATGCCCGGGATGGCTTTTGCGTTCCGACCTCGGACGCCGAGTGCAAGAGGTCATCGTCCTGCGAACGGGCTGGCAACTGCACGCTGAAGGACGGTTCGTGCGAGCCCGTGACCGACGAGGACTGCGTGATCCATCGCGCCTGCATCAGCGAAGGGCGTGGCTGCACTGGCAAGATAGGCGTCTGCGAGAAGTGGATCGTGCAGTAGCCCGCGGAGCGCCGTCGCGCGGCCCGATCGGTCAGGATGCAATCGCGTGCAGCATCGCGTCGAGGTGGGCGCAGATGATCGCGAGCGCGTCGGCGCGCACGTCGCCGTCGAGGCCATCGACGTAGCGGTCGATGACGGCCGCAAGCTCGCGTGCGCTGTCGCCGATCTCGATGGGCCACGCGAGGCCAACTGCAAAGCGAGGCCGACTGCGCCGCAG
>CALBMW010000793.1 GCA_937896275.1 uncultured Myxococcales bacterium | reverse complement strand
GCTTCACGAGGATCCGCAGGTGAGCAACTACTTCGATCGCATGGCGCGCATGCCGCTCAAAGCAGGCATGGTGCTGTGCGTTGAGCCCATGGTAAACAGCGGCTCGCACGAGGTCAGGATGCTCGCGGACGACTGGACTGCCGTGACGGTCGACGGCAAGCGTTCGGCTCACTTCGAACACACCATCGCCGTGACCCCCGAAGGGCCCGAGGTGCTGAGCGTTTCGGGTTGCGGGGCGAGCGGGTGATCAGATTCCGGTGCCCGAAGGCGCGCCTGTTGGGCGGCCTGGGGATCGGCGCACGAGTGGAGCCGTCGCTGCGAGCGGCGTGACATCCGGGAGTCGAGCAATGAAGGTTCGCGCTTCGGTGAAGCGAATTTGTGACAAGTGCAAGGTGATTCGCCGGCATGGCCGAGTGCGAGTCATCTGCGAGAACCCCCGGCACAAGCAGCGTCAGGGCTGAATGCCCGGCGTTGACGAGGCTGCGCTGAGCGGCGCCGCGGTCAGGAGAGGTTGAGATGGCTCGTATTGCCGGTGTGGACCTTCCGCGGAACAAGCGGATCGTCATCGCGCTGACCTACATTCACGGAATCGGGCGATCCGTCGCTCGGACGATCGTCGACAAGGCGGGCGTCGATCCCGACGCACGCACCGACGGCCTGAGCGAGATGGACGTCCGTCGTATTCGCCAGGTGATCGACGAGGGCATCAAGGTCGAAGGTGATCTTCGGCGTGAGGTCCAGTTGAACATCAAGCGGCTGATGGACCTCGGTTCGCACCGAGGTCTGCGCCACCGGCGTGGTCTGCCGGTGCGGGGCCAACGTACCAAGACGAACGCACGGACCCGCAAGGGACCGCGGCGTGTCGTGACCAAGAAGAAGAAGTAGCTTCGCGCTGAAGAGGACCGAAAATGGCCAAGTACTCGGCGACCAAGGGCGGCAAGAAGAAGGCCCGGAAGAATATTCAGTCCGGGATCGCCCACATCCAGGCGACCTTCAACAATACGATCGTCACCATCACGGACGTGCAGGGTAACTGCGTTGCGTGGTCGTCGGCGGGGTCGCGTGGTTTCAAGGGCAGCCGCAAGAGCACGCCCTTCGCGGCACAGCTTGCCGCGGAAGAGGCGGCGCGCAAGGCTCAGGAGCACGGCATGCGCTCGATCGGCGTGTACGTGCGAGGGCCCGGCGCGGGTCGCGAGGCGGCGCTGCGTGCGCTGTCGACGGCAGGTTTCAAGATCACCCACATTCGGGACGTCACGCCGATCCCGCACAACGGTTGCCGGTCGCCGAAGCGGCGCCGGGTCTGAGAAGGAGTCGAACCGATGGCTCGATACACCGGTCCGGTCTGCCGTTTGTGCCGCCGGGAGGGAACCAAGATCTTCCTGAAGGGCGACCGCTGCTTCTCGGAGAAGTGTTCGTTCGACAGGCGCCCGTATCCGCCCGGCCAGCACGGCCAGGGGCGGCTGCGGCCGAGCGACTACCGCGATCAGCTGCGGGAGAAGCAGAAGGTCAAGCGGATCTATGGCGTGCTCGAGAAGCAGTTTCGACTGTACTTCGACCGCGCCGATCGCATGAAGGGCGTGACCGGCGAGAACTTGCTGAGCCTGCTGGAGCGCCGGCTGGACAGCACGATCTACCGCCTGGGCATGTCGTCGAGCCGTAGCGAGGCCCGCCAGCTGGTGCGCCACAACCACTTCTCGGTCAATGGCGGGAAGGTGAACATCCCTTCGTACCAGGTGCGGCCCGGGGACGTGATTGAGGTCAAGGAGCGCAGCCGCAAGAAGGCGTGCATCACCACGGCGCTCGAGGGCGCTGACCGGCGTCCGCAGTTCTCGTGGCTCGAGCTCGACAAGAAGGCGTTCAAGGGCAGCGTGAAGAGCGCGCCGGTGCGCGACGAGATGACGCTGCCGATCAACGAGCAGCTCATCGTCGAACTCTACAGCAAGTAAGTCCCTCCATTCCCTTGTGGGGGTGGGGGCTAGAGCAAGCAGGACCGACGCTTCGTGCGGCGGCCATGACCATCTGCCGGTCGGGGAGGACCCGGGGCGCTCTTGGAGAGGGGCGCCTTTCGGGGTGGGCCCGTCCGGCGCATGCGACCTGAGAGGGGTACGGCATGGACGAGATGGAGATGATCTCCAAGAACTGGCGGGAGCTGATCCGGCCCAAGGGCATCGTGGTCGACGAGGCCAGCTCGCAGCACGGCAAGTTCATTGCCGAGCCCTTCGAGCGCGGTTTCGGGATCACGGTGGGCAACTCCCTTCGGCGCATCCTGCTCTCGTCGCTTCAGGGCGCAGCGATCACGGCGGTCCGCATCGACGGTGTGCTCCATGAGTTCACGAGCGTGCCCGACGTGCTCGAGGACGTGACGGACATCGTCCTCAACCTGAAGAAGGTGCGCCTCAAGATGCACACCCTCGAGCCGCGCCTGCTGCGGATCGAGGCGAACAAGGAGGGCAAGGTCACCGCCGGTGACATCATCACCGACGCGCAGGTCGAGGTGCTCAACCCCGATCAGCACATCGCGACCGTCAGTGAGGGCGGGCGCCTGGTGATGGAGCTGAGCGTGCGGACCGGCTTCGGCTACGTGTCGGCCGACCGCAACAGGCCGGCCAACATGCCGGTGGGGACCATCCCGGTCGACGCGATGTTCAGCCCCGTGCGACGGGTGAACTACAACGTCACCAACGCGCGGGTCGGGCAGCGGACCGACTATGACCGGCTCGTGCTCGAGGCCTGGACCGACGGCAGCGTCGCCCCGGCGGACGCGGTGGCCTACGCGGCGAAGATCCTCAAGGAGCAGGTGCAGATCTTCATCAACTTCGATGAACAGGCTGAGCCCGAGTACGAGGACGACATCGCGACGAGCGAGATCCTG
>CALBMW010000792.1 GCA_937896275.1 uncultured Myxococcales bacterium | reverse complement strand
CCTCGCGCTGGATGGAGAACATCCGCGAGGACAAGGGCTACACCTACGGCGCGCGCGCCGGCTTCAACCGGTGGCGCGCCGCCGGCTTCTACGGGCTGTCGGCGGGCGTGAAGGCCGACACGACCCGGCCCAGCATCGACGAGATGTTGAAGGAGTTGGCGGCGGCGAGCGGCGACCGCCCCATCACCGCGCACGAGCGCGAGGAGGCCGTCGGAGGGCTGCTGTTGGGCTTCCCGGGCCGCTTCGAGAGCATGGGCGGCGTCGCGGGGCAGCTGGCGGGGCTGGTGCTCGACCAGCGCCCACCCGACTGGTACCGGGGCTGGCCTGAGAGGGTGCAGTCGACCACGCTCGAAGAGGTCAACGCCGCCGCGAAGCGGTGGGCCGGCGCGCCGGACGCCTACATCATCGTGGTCGCGGGCGACCGCACCTCGCTGGAGCCGACCCTGGCCTCGCTGGGGCTCCCCATCCTGCCCTACGACGCCCAGGGAAGCCCCCTGCCCACCAAGGCCGCGGCGAAGTCCGCGCGCTGATCAGAGTCCGAGCGGCGTCGTCGGCTTGGCGTGGCATCCTCCGCCGCTGCACGTCTCCGAGCCTCTGTTGTCTCGCTGGCATCGTCGAACCGCGGGCACGCTGCGAGCCCTTCGCCTCGCGCACTGGTTCCTTGTTGCCCCCCGCACGCCTGTTGCTCCCTGCACGCCTGTTGCCCACCGCACGTGCAAAGGCTAGTGTCACCGTCGACAGGCGGGCACATGAACAAGCAGACATCTCGGAACAGGCCCGTGAACGGGCGCGCGTGGTGGGTCCCGGCCCGGCCCGCCGCTGTTGCGTCCGGGGCCGTCGGCGCGCTGCTCGGCGCGATGGTCCTGGCCGGCTGGTACACCGAGAGCCCCACGCTGACCCGGATCGACCCAGCCTGGGCGCCCATGGAGTTCAACGCGGCGATCGGCTTCGTCCTCTTGGGGGGGGCGCTGGTGATCCTCGCCGGCGGCCGGCTGCGGTGGGCCCGGGGCCTCGGGGGCTTCGCGGCGCTGCTCGCCGCCGCGACCCTCGCGGAGTATGTCCTCGGACGCGACCTGGGCATCGACCGGCTGCTGTTCCAACAGCCCGCCACCGCGATGGTGCAGGCGACCCACCCGGGCCGAATGCCGGCCAACACGACGCTCTGCTTCCTGATCGCGGGCCTCGGGATCGCCCTCGCCTCGTGGCGGGGCCGGTCGCGCGCCCTGATCCTCGCGACCGCGGGATCGATGCTCGGCGCCCTGGCCCTGACCAGCCTCAGCGGCTACCTGCTCCACATCGAGGCCGCCTCCGGCTGGGGGCAACTGGGCAGGATGGCGGCGCACAGCGCGGTGGGCTTCCTCGTCCTCGGCTGCGGGCTGATGGCCCTCGCCTGGGGCGACCGCGACCGGTCCGACGCGGACGGACCAGGGTGGCTCCCCATCCCGATCGGGGCCGCCGTCGGCACGCTGCTGCTCTGCGCGTCACAGGCCGCCGCCGACGTCGAGCGCGCTCAACTGAAGACGTCGACCCACGCCGCCGCCGAGGGCATCCGCGCCCACCTCGAGCTCGAGGTCGGGGACGCCCTGGCGCCCCTCGCGCGCATGGCGCTGCGGTGGGAGGAGCAGGGGGGCATCCCGAGGGAGCAGTGGTCGCGCGACGCCGAGGCGCTCGTGCGCGACGGGCACGGGCTGCGCGCGATCGAGTGGGTGGATCCCACCGACCACGTGCGCTGGATCGCGCCGCTGGCGGGTAACGAGGCCGCCCGGGATCTGCACCTGGCGGCCGATCCGGTCCGCCGTGCCGCCCTCGATCGTGCGCGCCGCACCGCCAAGCTGTCGGCCTCTCGCACCGTGAACCTCGTTCAGGGCGGGCAAGGCGTCCTGGTGTACGCGCCCCTTCGCGTGGACGGACGCGGCGGAGGCTTCCTGCTCGCGGTGTTGGACCTGAGCGCGCTCTTCGACGCGGTCCTCACCGACGAGGTCGAGGCCCACTATCACCTGGTGGTCCGCGACGGCGACGAGGTCATCTACGCGACGCGCGCGCCAGACGCGTCCGCCCCGCCGTCGGTGGGCCAGCCGGCCGCCTTCGAGGGCGCGGTCCGCTACGCCGGCCACGCCTGGCACGTGGCGGTGTGGCCGAGCGCCGCCCTCGCGGGGGCGCATCGATCCAGCGTCCCGCCGCTCCTCGCGTGGGGCGGCCTGTTCATGGCCCTCCTCCTCGGCTGGGCCGCGCACCTGCGCCGGCGCACCCGCCAACAAGCCCGCGCGCTGTCGTTGGCCCACGCCGACCTCGAGCTGCGCGTGCTGGCGCGCACCGCCGAACTCGAGCGCGCCAACCGAGAGCTCGCGCGATCGAACGCCGAGCTCGACGCCTTCGCCTACGTGGCCTCCCACGACCTGCGCGCGCCCATGCGCGACGTGGACAACTTGTCCCAGTGGATCGCCGAGGACGTCGGCGACGCCCTGCCCGAGGAGTCGCGACGCCACTTCGACACGCTGCGGGGCCGGGTCCGGCGGATGGAGGCCCTGCTCGATGGCCTCCTCGAGTACTCGCGGGCTGGGCGCGTGTCGGGCACGCCGGAGCCGGTCGACGTCCGCGCCGTCCTCGACGACGTGTTGAGCCTGAGCGCGCCGCCGCCCGGCTTCCAGGTCTTGCTGTCATCGGCGCCGCCAACCGTGCAGGTGCCCAGAGCGGCCCTCGAACAGGTCCTCCGCAACCTGATCGGCAACGCCATCAAGCACCACGACCGCGCGGCCGGCACCGTCGTCGTCGAGGTCGTGAGCCACGGCGACCTCGTCGAGTTTTCGGTGACCGACGACGGGCCCGGCATCCCCCTCGACCTGCAGGCCCGGGCCTTCGCGATCTTCCAGAAGGTGCACGCGCGGGACGGCGTGGAGGGCGCAGGGATGGGCCTCGCCCTCGTGAAGCGGGTCGTCGAGGCGTACGGTGGCACGGTCGGGCTCGAGTCCGCGACGGGGGCGGGCGCCCGCTTTCACTTCACCTGGCCGGCGTTCCAGGCACCCTGAGATGGAGAACTGCATGCCTCGCGAGACGGTTCACGTTCTGCTGATCGACGACAACGACGTCGACGTCGAGGGCGTCCGCCGCGCGTTTCGCAAGCATCGGTTCGCCGCGCCCCTCATCGTCGCGCGGGACGGTCACGAGGGCCTCGAGTTGCTCCGCGAGGGTCGGGTCCCGCGGCCCCATGTGGTATTGCTGGACCTGAACATGCCTGGGATGGGCGGCCTCGAGTTCCTGGCCAGGCTCCGCGCGGACCCCGCGACGCGCGACACCGTCGTCTTCGTCCAGACGACCTCCAAGCGGGACGAGGACGTCGTCGCGTCCCATCGCCAAAACGTCGCCGGCTACTTCGTGAAGAGCGAGCTGGGCGTGGGCCTCGCGAAGCTGGTCGAGCTGCTCCGCGCTTATCTTCGGGTGGTCACGCTGCCCGTGGGCGGGGCCTGAGTGATGGCGCAGCCGAAGATCCTCGTCATCGACGACAACCCCGTCGACCGGGAGGTCGCACGGCGCCTCCTGTTCCGCGACTACGAGGTCCTCGAGGCCGCCACGGGGCGAGAGGGCCTCCTCGTGTGCCAGCGGGAGCGACCGGCCTGCGTGCTGCTCGATCACCGGCTGCCGGGTCAAGACGGCGCGGCGTGGCTCCGGCGCTTCCTCGACGAGCGGGTCGGCGTGGTGATGCTGACCGGCATGGGGGACGAGGCCCTGGCGGTGGCCTGCCTGACGGCGGGCGCGCACGACTACCTCTCCAAGCGGAGGCTGACGCGCGAGACCCTCGATCGGGCGATCCGCAACGCCACCGAGCGAGCCCGCCTCACGCAGGAGGTCGACCTGCATCGGCGCATCCTGCAGCAGCTGCCGCTGGGGGTCGCGGTGCTGCGCTGGGAGGACCGGCGCGATCCCGGATCCTTTCGCGCCCTCTGGCAGAATGCGGCCGCCGAGACGATCGCGGGCGTGACGGACGCGATGCTCGGCAAGACGCTGCGCGAGGCGGTCCCGGGCGCATTGGGCACGCCCATCCCGGGCTTGTTGGCCGAAGCCGTCGTGTCCGGGCAGCCACAGCACCTCGACGCGCTGCAATTTGGCGACGCGAGCATCAGGGACACCGTCTACCAGCTCACCATGGCGCCGCTCGGTGACGACCTGGTCGCCCTGCTGTTCGAGGACGTGAAGGCGAAGGTGGAGGCGGCGGAGGCGCACGAGAAGCTCGAGGTTCAGATGCGCGCGGCCCAGCGCATGGAGGCGATCGCCCGGCTGGCCGGCGGCGTGGCCCACGACTTCAACAACCTGCTCTGCGTGATCCAGAGCTACGGCAGCATGCTCAAGGACCAGTTCGAGCCGACCGATCCGGTCTACGAGGATCTCGACGAGATCCTCCAGGCCGCGGCGCGCGCTGCGCGGCTCACCAGCCAGCTGCTCGCGTTCAGCCGGCGTCAGATCCAGGCCCTTCGGATCCTGAACCTGAACGACACGGTGAGCGAGGTGCAGCGGATGCTGCGTCGCCTGATCGGCGAGGATCTGGATCTGGTGACGCGGCTCCCGGACGACCTGTGGCTGGTCAAGGTGGATCCCACCCACGTCGAGCAGATCCTGGTGAACCTGGCCGTGAACGCACGCGACGCCATGCCTGCCGGTGGCACGCTGATCATCGAGACGGCCAACGTCGAGCTGGACGCGGCCCGGGGTCCGCGCAAGGGGATGGCGATCGAGGCCGGATCCTACGTGCTGCTGGCGGTGACCGACACCGGCTGCGGAATGCCCGCCGAGGTTCAGGACCACATCTTCGAGCCCTTCTACACCACCAAGCCCCAGGAGCGGGGCACGGGGCTCGGGCTGTCGACGGTGTTCGGCATCGTCAAGCAGTCCGGGGGGCACATCTTCTGCTACAGCGAGCCCGGCCGGGGGACGACCTTCAAGGTCTACCTCCCGCGGGTCGACGCGCCCCCCTCGCCGGCCCTGGAGGCGCGCATGACGCCCGCCCTGGTGCGAGGTGACGAGACCCTGCTCGTGGTCGAGGACGACGAGATGGTCCGCAAGGTGGCGTGCCGGGTGCTCGGAGACCGCGGCTATCATGTGTTGGAGGCGGCGCACGGCGAGGACGCGATCCAGGTCGCGGCGAACCACGGGGGGCCCATCCACCTGATGCTGACCGACATCGTCATGCCCGGGTTCACCGGCCGGGAGCTGGCCAGGCGGCTCTCGGTACACCGACCCGCGATGAAGGTCATCTACATGTCGGGCTACACCGAGACGGCGATCGTGCATCAGGGCGTGCTCGACGAGGGCGTGGTGTTCGTGCAGAAGCCGTTCACGGTGGAGGGGCTCACGCTGAAGGTGCGCGAGGCGCTCGACGACGTGTGATCCGGGGCCGGGGCGGCGGGATCCTGCGCGTGGTGCGTGAAACGAAGCCGCGAAGTCGCTAACCTGCCGCGCGATGCTTCAGGACCGATACGAGCTGCTCCAGCGCCTCGGGGCGGGCGGGATGGCGCGCGTGTATCTTGCGCGTGACACCCTGCTGGGTCGTACCGTCGCGATCAAGATGCTGCACAGCGAGCTCGACGGGCAGGAGGACGTGAAGGCCCGCTTCCTGCGCGAGGCCCGCATCTTCGCCCGCCTGAAGCACGCGCACATCGTCGACATCTACGACATCGTCCCGCACACCGAGGGCACGGTCGCGATGGTGATGGAGTTCGTGGAGGGCAGCGATCTCAGCCGGGTCCTGTCGAGCAAGCCGCGCCTCGTGCCCGAGCTCGCGGCGATGATCATCCGGCCGCTCGCCGACGCCCTGCACTACGCCCACCGCGAGGGCGTCGTTCACCGCGACGTGAAGCCGGCCAACGTGCTGCTGGGGCGCGACGGCAGCGTGAAGCTGAGCGACTTCGGCATCGCCAAGGCCACCGAGGAGGATCTGCTCACCCGCACCGGCGACTTCCTCGGCACCCCCGCCTACATCGCCCCGGAGCAGGCCCGCGGTGACACCATCGGCCCAGGGGTCGACCAATACGCCCTGGGCGTGGTGCTCTATGAGCTGGTGACCGGCGCGCGCCCCTTCCAGGGCCCCAACACGCTGGCCGTGCTGACCCGCATCATGGCGGGCGACTACCGCGACCCACGCGAGCTCAACGCCGCGGTGGACGATCAGCTCGCGGGCATCATCGGCCGCACGCTCAGCATCGATCCCGCCGATCGCTTCCCTGATCTGGGGGCGATGGTCAACGCGCTCGAGACCTTCCATTACACGGCCAACGCCGAGCGCCGGCGGACGCTCATCGCGGGGCTGGTGGACGATCCCAACGGCACCGCCGACGAGGTCGCGGGCGAGGTCGCCAACGAGCTCATCACCACCGCGCGCCGCAACGCGGAGCAGGGCAACCGCAAGGATGCCCGGCGTCAAGTGCAGGCCGCCCTCGCGCGCAAGCCGGACCTGCCGGCCGCGCATCAACTGTTGCGGACGCTGGAGCAACCCACCGTCGACCTGATGCCGCCGAGCGACGCCCGCTCCACGGTGACCGCATCGACCTCGTCCGGCCAGCCGCGACGAGGTCCGGTCGTGGTGCTGGGCGCCCTGGCGATGATCGCGGTCATCGGCACGGGCATCGTGGCGCTGCTGCGGGCGGAGCCGCCCGGATCGACGGGGGTGCCGGCCGTCGCGCAGCCGCCGGCCGCGGCCGACCGGGGCCTGACCGTGGCCGCCACCGTCGAGGACG
>CALBMW010000791.1 GCA_937896275.1 uncultured Myxococcales bacterium | reverse complement strand
GGGCGGCCCGCCGCGCGGGGGCGACGGCTTCCGGCACAACCCCTTCGCCGACCTGCTGAAGCGCTGACCGCGCCTCGGGCCGCCCTCGCGAATTGTGGGGTCCGCGCGCGCCGCCGACTGTGATACGTACGCCCAACTCGTGGAGGGCCCGATGCCGACCCACCCAGTCCTCGCCCAGTCAGCGCTTGCCCAGTCAGCGCTTGCCCAGTCAGCGCTCGACCCGTCGGTGCTCGACCCGTCGGTGCTCGACCCGTCGGTGCTCGACGCGTGGATCCCCGCCATCATCTTCATGGCGCTGTCGCTCGGCGTCGGCCTGTCGATGGTGATCGGCGCGCGCATCCTGGGCGTGCGCTCGCGCGAGATGCCCGCCACCCGCGGCCTCACCTACGAGTCGGGCGAGGAGCCTCAGGGCGTCGCCTGGATTCGCTTCCACCCGCGCTACTACGTGGTGGCCCTGGTCTTCGTGCTCTTCGACGTCGAGGCGGCCTTCGTGCTGCCCTGGGCGCTGAACGTCCGCTCGCTGGGGCTGTTCGCGATCGTCGAGATGTTCGTGTTCCTGCTCGTGCTGCTCCTGGGCTGGGCCTACGCCGTCAGGAAGGGGGCGCTCGAATGGCAGTAGACGAATCCGGGCTGGCCTTCGAGCACCCGCTCTACGATCTGATGGCGAAGATGCCGGGCCTCGACGTGGCCACGTCCACCGTCGACAAGCTGCTCAACTGGGGCGCCCGCAACTCGCTGTGGATCTTCCCCATGGCCACGAGCTGCTGCGGCATCGAGTTCATGGCCGCGGCCGCCAGCCGTGTCGACATGGACCGCATGGGCACGATCGTCCGCGGCAGCCCGCGGCAATCGGACGTGATGGTCGTCGCGGGCACGATCACCGTGAAGATGGCCCCGCGCGTCCTGCGCCTGTGGGACCAGATGCCCGAGCCCAAGTGGTGCATCGCGATGGGCTCGTGCGCCATCAGCGGCGACTTCTACCGCGACATCTACTCGGTCATCCCCGGCATCGACGTGTGCATCCCGGTGGACGTCTACATCCCCGGCTGCCCCCCCAACCCCGAGGAGTTGATGGGCGGCATGCTGCGGCTGCAAGAGAAGGTGGCGCTGCGGCGCGCCGGCCTCAAGGCGCCCATCGAGACGCGCCCCGAGACGGGCGGCATGATTCGACCGCGCATCGGCCGCACGCGCGACGCCGGGCGCGATCCGGCCATCGGCGCGGCCCAGGCCCAGCAGGCCTTCACGCTCGATCTGACCGAGCCGCCCGACCTGGTCGCCGGCTTCGCCGCGCGGGCCGAAGCCGCCAAGGAGGCCGCCGCCGAGGCCGTCGCCGCCGCCAAGGAGGCCGACGCGGCCAAGGGGAGCGAGGCATGAGCGATCCGGCCCTGACCGATCCGGCCCTGACCGCTGAGCAGCGCTTCGTCAGCCTGCTGCGCGAGCGCTTCGGCCTGGCCGTCGACGCCGAGCCCCCGCCCGAGGGCTTCGTGCTCGCCCGCGAGCAGCACGTCGAGTTGGCGCGCACGCTCAAGGCGCTCGGCTACACCAGCTACCTGTACGTCGTGGCCTCGCACTGGCTCGCCACGGCCGCCAAGGGCGCGGTGCCGGCCGATCCCGAGCACTACGAGGTGGCGACTGGCCTTCGCACCGTCGGCGCCGGCACGCACGTCGCGCGCTGGCGGGTGCGCCTCGAGATGGATCAGCCGCTCGACTCGCTGGTGCCGCTCTTCGCGGGCGCCGACTGGCAGGAGCGCGAGCAATACGATCTGCTGGGCGTGGTCTTCGCCGGCCACCCGGATCTGCGCCGCCTCATGATGCCCGAGGAGTGGGTGGGCCACCCGCTGCGCAAGGACTACGCGATCGAGACGGGGCACCTGCCATGGCGCTGAGCTCAGAACACACGCCGGGCGCAGAGCACGCGCCGGGCGCAGAACACACGCCCGGTGCCGGCGCGCGCGTCCCCGATCCGCCCTGCGCCCGCACCAAGGGGCCGCGCGTCGATCCCTACCTCGATCTCGAGCAGTACGAGCCCGAGGCCGATCTGATGGTGCTCAACCTGGGGCCCCAGCACCCGTCGACGCACGGCGTCTTCCGGGTGGTGCTCTACCTCGACGGCGAGCGCATCATCAAGGCCGTCCCCTACCCCGGCTATCTGCATCGCGGCGTCGAAAAGCTTTGCGAGAAGCTGACTTACGTCCAGATCACGCCCATCGTCGACAAGAACGACTACGTGGCGCCGATGTGCAACGAGCAGGCGGTCAACATGGCCTTCGAGGCCCTGCTGGGCGTCGAGGTGCCGATCCGCGCGAAGTACATCCGCACCATCGTCGCCGAGATTCAGCGCGTGGCGTCGCACCTGCTGTGGCTGGGCACCTTCGCCATGGATCTGGGCGGCGCCATCGGCGGCGGCACCACGGTCTTCATGTGGTGCTTCCGCGAGCGCGAGATGGTGCTCGACCTCTTCGAGCACCTGACCGGCTGCCGCTTTCACTACAACACGCACACCATCGGCGGAAACCGGCACGACATCCCCGAGGGCTGGGCGGCGATGGTGCACAAGACGCTCGCCCACATCGCGCAGCGCGTGGACGAGTACGAGTCGATGCTCGACCACCCCATCTTCCGCGCGCGCACCCAGGGCGTCGGCGTGCTCGACGCCGCCTGCGCGCGTCCCATTCCGCGCTGGTCCCTGGCCGCCCTTGTCGCCGTCGCCATCGCCGTCTTCACCGCCGGCATGAACAGCA
>CALBMW010000790.1 GCA_937896275.1 uncultured Myxococcales bacterium | reverse complement strand
CCTGGTTCGAGGCGCACAAGAACGAGTACGACCGGGAGAAGGAGGTGCGGGTCCGCCGCATCCTGATCCGCAAGCCCAAGGAGACCGACGACAAGCTCGCGGCCGAAGCCAAGGACAAGGCCGCAGCGCTGCTCGCGCGGGTCACGGGCGGCGAGGACTTCGAGGCGGTCGCGAAAGAGGCTTCGGAGGGCTACTACAAGTCCTTCGGCGGCGACATGGGCTGGCAGAGCAAGGACAACACGTCGCCGCCCGACTACGACGTCTACGCCGCGCTCGGGGCGGGGCAGGTGTCGGACGTGCGCGAGTCGCCGATCGGCTTCTGGTTCGTCAAGGCCGAGGAGGTCAAGCCGGCCGTGCACCAGACGCTCGAGCAGGTGCAGGCCGACATCGGGCTCATCCTGGCCAAGGAGGAGCGGCGCAAGAGCGCGGCGCGAACCGTGGCCGAGGGCATCCTGGCCCAGGTCAAGGGGGGCAGCACGCTCGAGGCCGCCGCACCCGCGCCGCCCGCGCCCGAGCCGCCCGAGCCGCCCGCCGAGGGCGAGGAGGAGGGCGCGGTCAGCCCGCCCCCAGCGAGCGCCGTGCAGTCCACCGGACCCTTCTCGGAAGCGCGGCCCATCGTCGAGCGCATCCCGGCGATCGGCAAGAGCGCCGAGCTCGCCGGCATGCTCGGTGGCCTGACCGCCGAGAAGCCGCTGGTGGACAAGGTGCTCGACATCGAGGGCAAGCTCTACGTGGTGCGGCTCAAGGAGCGCGTCGAGCCCAGCGACGAGGACTTCGCCAAAGAGAAGGACGACTTCCTCGACCGGCTGCGGCGGGGGCGGGTCAACCAGCTCTTCGGTGGGTGGCAGCCCCTCCTGTTCGGCTCCACGCGGCAGCGCGATCTGCTCCAGCGCTTCGGCACCGGCTCGGCGCTCGCTTCGCTCACGACGCTGCCCCAGACGGTCAAGATCAACGAGCAGGCCTACCCGCCCATCGAGGCGGCCCCGTCACCGGTGCTGCCCGGCCTGCCTCAGTAGGGACGTCGAGAGCCGGACGCGGCGACGCCGTCGTCGGGCCCGCGCCTCATCCCGCCCGCCGGCCGATCGACTCACTCACATCCGCTCAGGGGGGCGCCACCGCGCCCGGGGGCAGGGTCTCGGCCCGTCCGGCCGGCAGCGTGCGGCGCGCGTCGGGTGAGGCGGCGTGCGCGGCCAGCCGGCGCAAGCGGTTGAGATCGGTGCGCGAGAGCGTGCCGGTGCGCAAGAAGCCGATGCGCAGCGCGGCGGTCTGCTCCATCGCCGTGTGCTGGGTGAGCACCGCGAAGTAGCGCACCAGCCGATCCAGCGTGACCGATACGCGCCGCGCGTCGCCGTCCGCGTAGGCCTTCGCGACCTCCTCGACCCACGCGGCGCCCTCGACGCGCTCCTGAGCCGACCGAACCTCGGCCTCGACGATCGCCGCCTCGGCCGGATCCAAGGTGCACTGGTGCAGCACGTCCACGCGCGCCGCGGCCTCGTCGGTGGCGTGCGAGGCGATGATCTCGAGGATCCGGTAGCGCCCGATGCGGCGCCTGGGGAGCTGCGCGGTGAGCAGGAAAGCGTGTCGCGCGCCCGGGGCCATGGGTCCCACGTCGATCACGACTTCGCGGTGGTCGGGCTCCGGTCGGACGGCGCGCAGGAACAGCGCGCTGGGGGCGACCCGAAAGAGACGGAGGGGCTGAAGCAGCGGGCTCGGGTGCAGCGTGAGGCGCACGTCGAGCACGCGCTGAGCGCGCAGCAGATCGATGCGCGCCGCGAGCATCTCGCCCAGCGCACCGGCGCGCCCCGGATCGGGCAGGAGCACCTCACCGCCGTCCATGTTGGCCAGGCGTGTCAGGAGCCCCAGGTCGGCGCTCGGGTGCGTACAGAGGACGTCGACGCCGATGCTGTGCTCGTGCAGCGCGGCGGCGGCCGCGAGGATGTCCTCGTAGGGCTCGTTGAGGGCGCTGTGCAGCGCGACGAGCAGCCGCTTGGCATGACCCGGGGCCGAGCCGGCCAACGCCTCGGCCCCGGCGCGCAGCGCTGCGGCCAACGAGCGCACCGGGCCCCGGGCCCGAGGATCAGCGAGCACATCGGCGAGCGGGCACGGGCCCGCCGGACCCAGCCAGCGTGCGTCATCTCGGGGAGGCGCCACGTCGAAGGCGGCGCGGAGTCCGTCGTTGAGGGACGCCGCGTGAGCGCCCCGCAGCGCGCCCACCTGCGCCACGGCCCAGCGCAGCGGAGCAGCCTCGCGCAGCGTGTCCGAGCTCTCGGTGACCTCGAGCAGCACACCGATCTCGGTGCCGGCGTCCGCCACGGAGCCGACCGGCGGGTTGACGACCCAACGAAGGCTGAGCGCAGAGCCCGTCATCGGCGCCCACCGATGCGCTCGTCGTGCGCCCCGAAGCGCAGGACGACGCAGGAGATGTTGTCGCCACCCCCCCCGCGGTTGGCGAGCACCATCAGCTCGAACGCGGCCCACGGCGCGCCGGGCGCCGCCTCGACGGCCTCGCGCATTCGCCGCTCCGCGTCCTCCTCGTCGAAGCCCGCGTAGTCCGGGATGCCGTCGGAGCACAAGAGCAGGGTGTCACCCGGCAGCAGCGTCAACGCGCGGGTGTCCGGCTGCAGCGGGACGGGCACGAGGCGATGCTCGGCGTCCTTCTCGAACTCCCCCACACAGCGAATCAGGGCGCCCGCGGCGGGGACGGCGCGCGCGACGAGCGGCGGTCGACCCATGCGCATGAGCTGGGTCGCGAGGTTGTGGTCGATCATCAACGACGACATGTGGCCGTCGCGCAGCAGGTAGATGCGGCTGTCACCGATCGACGTCAGCGTCACTCGATTGCCCTCGATGAGGGCGATGACCGCGGTGGCGGCCATGATGCCCTCGGGCGGCCCAGGGAAGCGGGGCAGATCGACGCTGATGAGCTCGCCGATGCGCCGATTGGCGGCGTCGAGCATGCGGCGCAGCAGCGCCCTGCGCGCGGACTCCTCGGCGGGCAGCGCGGGACGATGCTCCAAGGGCCGCCCGTCGAGCGTCTCGTCGACCTCGAGCAGGCCGTCGTCGGCGTCGTCGCCGTTGACGAAACGACCCTGGACGATGCCGCGCCACAGCTCGAGCGCCTCCTCCCGCACGCAACGGCTGGCGATGTCGCCGGTGCCGTATTCCGAGATGCTCACACCATCGGTCACCACGAACAGGCCGATGCCGGTGTCCGCGTGATGAGCCAGGAACAGATCGTCCTGATTTTGGGGTGCGTACTGGCCCTTGAGGACGCCGATGTGCATCTCGTGCCCGACGTCGACGGCCAGCCGCCGCGGGCGCGCTGCGTACCGGGCGGCGCCCACGTCGAGCGCGACGTCGAGCGCGTGGAGCATGGCGACCGCGTCCTTGTAGCGCCGCGACGCGAGGGGCGACGTTGCGCGCCGGGCGATCGCCTCGAGCTCCGGCGGCACGTCCTCGTGGTAGGCGTGCGGTGGCGGCAGGCGGTCGTGCGTCAGGCCCGCCTCGGCGAGCGGCGCGATGCGAGCCAGCACGTAATACAGCACTGCCCCGGCGAAGAAGACGTCGGCGCGGGCATCGACCTCGCCACCGCCTCGGCCGTGCACCTCGGGCGCCGCGAAGCCGCGCACCGCGCGCCGACGACCCGGCCTCACCGCACCATCCGCCACCCGGTGCAGGGGCTGAGGGCGCCGCAGCCAGACGCGCCCGGGAGCGTCGATGAGGACCTCGGCCGGATCGCTCCCCCCGAGGAAGAGCCCACGCCGATGCAGGTCGGCCAGGCAGCGCGTGAGGGGCAGCACCCAGCGGTGCACCAGCGTCACGGCGTCGGTCGAGGCTGGATCGGCCAGGATGTCGGTCAGCCCCTCCGCCAGGCTGGGCGCGTCGGGCAGCCGCGTCACGACGAAGCGCGCGCCCTGCCCTTCGCCCCCGAACGTGGTGGGCAGGCCCAGGGGGCCCAGGGCTTCGCGCGCTTGGGTGCCCGCCGACAAGACGTCGTCGGGATCGCCCTCGGGGACCACGATGACCTCGTAGCGCCCGCTGGCCTCGTCCTCGCCCAGGAAGCGCCAGGCGCCCTGCTCGCCGCACAACGGGGCGCGCAGCTCGACCCGCACGTCGCCCCCGCTGACGGTGTCTCCGACCGAAGGCCAAGACGGCCGCGCCGACGCTGCCCGCCGCTGCTCATAGCCACAAGCGCGGCAGAAGCTCTCGCTCGTCGTGGCGCCGCACGCGAGGCAAGCCGACGTGGCGTCGGTCATGCTCGACCCGGACGGTGTCTCGGTTTCCGGTGCCCGGGCCACGGGACCTCCGCGGTGGTCTAAGACCGGCCGATGCTATGTCAATTGCCGCGGACCGGCAACCGCCGTCATGGTTGGGCGCGTCGCGTCACAGCCCGCGCAGCGAGGGTCCCGAACGGATGCTCCGCTCCAACTCGTCGAGCACGTCCGCGCGCGGGATGGTGAAGTGAAAGGTCGATCCGGCGCCGACCTTGCTCTCGACCCAGATGTGCCCGTCATGCAGGCGAATCAGCTCCTTGCAGATGGGCAGGCCCAGCCCGGTGCCGCGCACGACGTTGTCGCCCGATCCGTCGTTGGTGGCCTGTCGGAACTTCTCGAAGACCAGCCCGCACTCGTCGGGCGAGATGCCGCGCCCGCTGTCCTGCACCTGGAAGTGCAGCGTCTCGGGGTGAACCTCGACGCGCGCCCGCACGAAGCCCGCGTCGGTGAACTTGATGGCGTTGCTGAGCAGGTTCACGAGCACCTGTGAGAGTCGGTCGGCGTCCCCCCAGCCGGGGGGGCAGGTCTCGGGCACGCTGGCCTCGACCCGCAGCGACTTCGAACGCCACAGGGCCGAGGTGGCCGCGATGGCCCCTTGCACCAGGCGCCCGGCGTCGAGCTCGGCCATGTCGAGCGTCAGCTTGCCCGCCTCGAGCTTGCTCAGATCGAGCACGTCGTTGACCAGGCGCCCGAGCCGCTCGGCCTCGGCGTCCATGATCTCCATATCCTCGAGCACCTTGCCGAAGGTGACCCGTACCTTGTGGGGCGCCGCCTCGAGCGCGGGCTGCACCATGCGCGTGAGGCGGCGGATGTTGAGCTTGTTGAAGCCCATCAGCGAGGTCAGGGGGGTGCGCAGCTCGTGGCTGACCGCCGCGAGGAAGGCGGCCTTGAGGTCCTCGAGCTGCCGCTCCTTCGTGACGTCGCGCTTGTGGTTGATGATGGCGCGCACTTCGCCGTTCTTGCCGAGCAGCGGGTAGGTGCTGATGCGGGTGATGGCGTTGCCGAAGATGCGGTGCTCCACGCTGACCGAGCGCCGCGTGGCGTAGGTCTGCAGCGCCGGACAGTCCTCGCAGACGCTGTCGCGCATGCGGAAGGCGCGGAAGCAGCGCCGACCCAACACGTCGCGACCGAACTGGGCGCGCGCGGCGCGGTTGGCCTGCATCACCTCGCCGTCGGGGGCCAGCACGGTGATGGGATCGTCCATCGCGTCGAACAGGTTCTGGAAGAACTGGCGCGACTCCTCGAGGTGCGCGTTGCTGGTCCGCAGTTGGTCCATCAGCGCCGCGACGTTGCGCGTGTCGCGCGTCGCGAGCACCGCCCCGGTCGTGCCGTCCTCGGCCGCGAAGGGCGCGCTCGAGGTCATGAGCTCGAGGGACTTGCCGCCGCTCACCCTGAAGCGCACGGGCTCGTTGACGAGGGCCGTGCCACGCGCAAGCTTCGCGGCCCAGCCGGCGGGGCGCTCCTGCACCAGCGCGTCCAGGCTCAGTCCGGCGGCCGGCTTGGTCAGCCCCAGCAGCGAACCGAACTGAACATTGTGCAGCTCGATGACGCCGCGCGCGTCGAGCACCACCAGCCCCTCGGGGGTGCCGTCGATCACGCGCTGCAGAAACTGGCGGTCGACGCGCGCCTCTCGGGCGACCAGCAGCTGCGTGGCCATCTCGTTGACCGCCCGCGCCAGGCGCCCCATCTCGTCGTCGTCCGCGACGGGGAGCGCGTGGCCGAGCTCACCTTGGGCCACCTCGAGGATGCGGGCGTGGACGGCGTCGAGGGGGCGGATCAGCCGGCGCTGCACCAGCAGCACCGTCGCCGAGGTCAGCAGCGCGAGGCCGACGCCGAGCGACAGGATCGCCGGCCAGGGCGACAGCGCGCCGACCGAGACGGTGAGCCACGTCACCAGCGCGGCCGCCGCCGGTACGAGGATCGCCTGAACGCCCAACACGAGCAGCAGCGTGCGGAAGGTGCGTGGGCGGCCGCCCGGCGCGGCGGCTGGGGCCGCCTCGGTCAAGTCCACCCCCGATCAAATCTCGAAGTCGAGGTCGATGCCGAGCACCTCGGCGGCCCGAGCGACGATCTGGTCGGGGTCGAAGGGCTTCGTCAGGTACTCGTGGGGTCCATCCCCAGGCGCCATGTCGGGCGCCTGACCCTTGGCGGTGAGGATGACGATGTGGGTGCCGACCATCTCCGGATCGCGCCGGATGGCCCGGCACACGTCGATGCCGTTCATGCGGGGCATCATCACGTCGAGCAGCAGGAGATCGGGGTGCAGGGCCCGCGCCTGCGCCAAGCCGGCCTCGCCGTCCTCGGCGAAATGAATCTCGACCCCCTCGAGCTCGAGCTCCTCGAGGGTCCGGTGCAGGAGGAGGCGAATGTAGTTCTCGTCGTCGACGATGAGGATGCGCTTGGTCATGAGGTCCCCAGTTCGGGCGCGTGCATGGGCAGATGGACCGTGAATGTGCTTCCTTCCCCTTCGCGGCTCACCACCTCGATCCGTCCACCGTGATGCTCCACGATCGTTCGAACCAATGCCAGCCCCAAGCCGGTGCCCTCCTTGGTGTGCACCACGTTTTCGACGCGATAGAACTTGTCGAAGATGTGCGGCAGCTGGTCATCCGAGATGCCGATGCCGGTGTCCGTCACCGCCAGGTGCAGCTCGTCGTCCGCCAGCCACTGGGTGAGGCGCACGCTGCCCGTGTCGGTGAACTTGATCGCGTTGCCGACGATGTTGGTCAGCACCTGGGACATGCGGTGGTGGTCGAAGCGCGCGATGACCGGATCGATGAGATCGAAGATCAGCGCCAGCCCCTTCTTGCGCGCCTGGATGTCGAGCAGCGCCACCACCGCCTCGACCGTGCGCTCGAAGGGCTGGTCGCGTAGCTCGTAGTTCATGT
>CALBMW010000789.1 GCA_937896275.1 uncultured Myxococcales bacterium | reverse complement strand
GCGCGAACTGATCGCTGCGCGCGTCGACGGCCTGCCCGCGCGCCTGCTCCGGCGCCATATAGGCGAACTTGCCCTGCAGCGTGCCGGCTCCGTCAGCGCCGCCCACCGCCGCGAGCCCGAAGTCCGCCAGCTTCACGTCGCCCTCGAAGGACAGCAGCACGTTCTGCGGCGACACGTCGCGGTGCACGAGCTTCAGCGGGCGCCCCGCGCCGTCGCGCGCCCGGTGGGCGTAGTCCAGGGCGCGACCGCAGGCCTCGCCGATCTCGACCGCGATGCCCGGCGGCAGCGCGCCGCCCATACGGTCGAGCACGGCGCGCAGATCGACGCCGTGAACCAACTCCATCGCCAGCCAGGCGCGGCCCTCGTCGCGGCCGAAGTCGAAGATTTGCACGATATGGCGGTGGGTCAGCGCCGCGGCGTGGCGCGCCTCGTGCTCGAACATCTCGACGAAGGCCGGATCGGCCATCCGGGACGGCAGCACGCACTTCAGCGCCACGCGCTTCTCGAAGCCCCCGTGCCGCTCGAGGGTCGCTGTGAACACCTCACCCATGCCGCCGACGCCGAGCGTGCCGAGGATGCGGTAGGGGCCGATGGTCTTCATCGGCTCAGGGTCCGACGCGGCCGGCGCGCGGTCAAGGCCGCCCTCGACGGACCCAGTCGTTGACTTCGAGCGGTGCTGGGGGCACTCTTCGCATGGCCATTTTGAAAATCATTTTCGTTGGACACCATGACCCTCGCCGATCTCCGCCCTGGCCAGACCGTGACGCTCGCCGCCGTGGGTGGCGAGCGCGCCTTTCGACGTCGCCTCATGGAGCTCGGCTTCGTGCCCGAGACCCCGGTGCAGCTCATCGATGTCGCGCCCCTGGGAGATCCGCTGCGCTTCTGCGTGCGGCACTCCCACGTGTCGATCCGGCGCCGTGAGGCGGCGGTCATCGACGTCCGCCCGTGAACGCCCGCCCGCTGGTCGCGGTCGTCGGCAACCCCAACACGGGCAAGACGACCCTCTTCAACCAACTCACGGGCGCACGCGCCCAGGTGGGCAACTACCCCGGCGTCACGGTCGAGCGCGCCGTCGGTCGCCTGCGCACCGCCCACGGCGAGATCGACGTGGTGGACGTGCCGGGCGCCTACAGCCTCGCCGCCAGCTCACCGGACGAGCGGATCGCCATCGACGCGCTCCTCGGCCGCCACGGCAACCCCCGCCCGGATCTGGTGCTGCTGGTCCTCGACGCCGCCAACCTGGAGCGCAACCTCTATCTCACCCTACAGCTGGTCGAGCTGCGTCTGCCGCTGCTGATCGCGCTGAACATGGCCGACGCCGTCGAGGGCAGCGGCGGGCACCTGGACGCCGAGGCGCTCTCCGCGGCGCTTCGCGTGCCGGTCGTGCCCACCGTCGCCACCCGACGCCACAGCCTCGACGCGCTCCGGGCCGCCATCGACGAGGCGCTCGCGACGCCGCCGATCCCCGCGGGCTTCGTCTGGCAGCCGACCCCCGCGCTGATGGCCGATCTGGACGCCCTCCTCCCTGTCCTCGGGGACGAGGTCGCCCCCGACGCCCCCATCGATCAGGCCCGCGCGGTCGCCCTGTGGGCCCTGATGAGCATCGACGCCGCCGACGAGCTCGTGGACGTGCCCGCGGCCCTGCGCACCCGCGTGCTGGCGCGCCTGCACCAGGCTCACCAGGCGAACCGTGACCCCGACGGCGAGGTCGTGGCCGCCCGCTACGCCTGGATCGACCAGCACGCCCCCACCTTCATCCAACGGTCCCCCACGCCGCGGCGCGCCTCGGACCGCGTCGACGCCGTGCTGCTCCATCCAGTGGCCGGCTTCGCCGTCTTCCTTCTCATCATGTTCACGCTCTTCCAGGCCCTCTTCGCCTGGTCAGAGCCGCTCATCGATCTGGTCGACCTCGCCGTCGGTTCGACGGGCGACGCCGTGAAGGCCGCCCTGCCAGAAGGGGTGCTCGCGGACTTCCTCGCGGACGGGGTCATCGCCGGCGTGGGCAGCGTGCTGGTGTTCCTGCCCCAGATCCTGCTGCTCTTCGCGTTCATCGGCCTGCTCGAGGACTCGGGCTATCTGGCGCGCGCGGCCTTCTTGATGGATCGCGTCATGAACCGCATCGGCCTGCACGGCCGCGCCTTCGTCCCCATGTTGTCGGCCTACGCCTGCGCGGTGCCGGCGATCATGGCCACGCGCACCATGGAGCGCCGCCGCGACCGGTACCTGACGATGATGGTGCTGCCGCTGACCACGTGCTCCGCGCGCCTGCCGGTCTACACCCTGCTGATCGGCGCGCTCGTGCCACCCACCCTCGTGCTGGGCGTGCTGCGCACCCAGAGCCTCGTGATGGTCGGCATGTACCTGTTCGGCATCCTCACCGCGCTGATCACCGCGGCGGTGCTGGGTCGCACCGTGCTCAAGGGTGAGCGCGTGCCCCTGCTCCTCGAGCTGCCACCCTATCGCCGCCCGGATCCGCGCTCGGTCGGGCGCCTGGTGATCAGCCGCGGCAAGGTGTTCCTTCGCGAGGCCGGCACCGTGATCCTGGCGTGCACCGTCGCGCTGTGGGCCCTGCTCTACTTCCCGCGGACGCCCGCCGCGGGGCCGGCACCCGACGGACCGCACGCTGCCGAGGTCCAGCCGGGCCCCGCAGCGGACCCGGCCGACGCCGAGCACGCCGGCCTCCAGCTCCGAAACAGCTACGGGGGCCGCCTGGGCCGCGCGATCGAGCCGCTCATCGAGCCGCTGGGCTTCGACTGGAAGATCGGCGTCGGCCTGATCGGGGCCTTCGCCGCCCGGGAGGTCTTCGTGTCGACCCTCGGCGTGGTCTTCAGCCTGGGCCAGGACGTCGACGAGACCTCGATCTCTCTGCGCGCCCAGCTGCGCGACGAGCGGGCCCCCGACGGCTCGCCGCGCTACACCCCGCTGATGGCGCTCTCGCTGCTCATCTTCTTCGCGCTGGCCTGTCAGTGCATGAGCACGCTCGCGGCGGTGAAGCGCGAGACGCGCAGCTATCGGTGGCCCATCTTCCTGTTCACCTACATGACCGCGCTGGCGTGGCTGGTCTCGTTCGTGGTGTATCAGGGAGGACGAGCGCTCGGCTTCGCCTGAAGCCTTCGGCACCTCGCTCTTGAACGAATCGCCGGTCTGACCGATGAGGCGGAGGGAGGCGAGCATGAGCATGACCCCCGGCGACCTCGAGCAGGCCATCGCCCACTTCGAGCGCGACCCCCGCAGCCTGGGCGACTGCATCCGCGCCGCGCGCATGGCGCAGGTGGCAGGCGACGACGCGCTGGCCCTGCGCCTGACCGGGCGCTACGCCGAGGCCCACGGCATCACCGACCAGGCGCCCGTCGCCCTGGCCTCCTTCGCGCGCCAGGCGCCCGTGCGCACCTTCGCCGACCGGGCGCTGCTGGCCGTCGAGGGCGAGGACGCCGACACGCTCTACGTCTTGCTGCGCGGCGAGGTCGTGGTGCGCCGCGACGGCGTGGGCGAGCTGGCGCGGCTGGGTCCGGGGCGCTTCCTGGGCGAGGTCTCGGCGCTCTTCGACGTTCACCGGACGGCCACCGCCGAGGCCCGCGGGCCGGTCACCGCGATGGTGCTGCCGGCCGTGGCTCTCAAGAAGCTCGCCCGCTACGTGCCCCCGGTGTCGGCCTGGCTCGCGCTGACCGCCCGAGACCGTCTGCTGCCCTACCTGATGGGCCCTGACACGATGCTCGGCGTGCTGTCGCGCGAGGAGCAGCTGGGCATCTTCCGGCGCTCCAAGCCCTTCTCGGTCTCGCCGGGGCAGGTGCTGCAGAGCAATGGCCAGGTCCTCGAGCGCGTGCACCTGATGCTCTCGGGGCGCTGCTCGGCCTGGCGCAACGGGCTGAGTGGTCAGAAGCATGTGCTGCCCGAGGTGGTGCCCGGCGACGCCGTGGGCCTGGTGGATCTGGTGATGGGTGAGTTCGCGCACATCAGCGTCACGGCGATCACGCCCGTGTCGGGCTTCTCGGTGCGCGTCGCCTACGTCCATCAGGCGCTCGAGAAGCACCCGTCCATTCGCGCGCGGATGCGCGACCTGCTCCCCGATCCCGGCGCTGGAGCCCGGCCGTCCGCCGGCCTAGAGGTCAGCCACTCGATCGCCGAGGCGTCCACCGAGCTCACCGTCGAGGAGAGGGCGTCGTTCATCACCCACCGCGGCGGCCGGGCCTGCCGCGTGTGCGGCTTCCCCGACGCCGATCTGCAGTGCCCCGCCTGCGGCGCGAACACCTGACACGATTCGGCGCCCGGCGGCTCTGCTTGACGTCGGCGCCCCCGGTGCCCAGAGTCGTTCCCCTTTCGTCCAGTCGAGGTCGTCATGTCCGGCGCGCTGCATCATCAGGTCTACATCATCGGATCGGGCCCCGCGGGCTACACCGCTGCCCTCTACGCCGGGCGAGCCAACCTGGCGCCCTACATGGCGGCGGGCATCCAGCCCGGCGGGCAGCTCACGACCACCACCGAGGTCGAGAACTACCCCGGCTTCCCCGACGGCCTCATGGGGCCGGACATGATGGAGCTGTTCAAGCAGCAGGCCTGCCGCTTCGGCCTGACGCTGGTCAACAAGATGGTCGAGCGCGTGGACTTCTCGGCGCGCCCCTTCCGCATCTTCGAGGACGACGGCGAGGTGCACACGGCCGACGCGGTGATCGTCGCCACCGGCGCCACCGCGAAGTACCTCGGCGTGCCCGGCGAGCAGGAGATGCTCGGGCGCGGCGTGAGCGCCTGCGCGACCTGTGACGGCTTCTTCTTCCGCGGCCAGCAGGTGGCCGTCGTGGGCGGCGGCGACACGGCGGTCGAGGAGGCCACGTTCCTCACCAAGTTCGCGGACAAGGTCTACCTGATCCACCGCCGCGACGAGCTGCGCGCAAGCAAGATCATGCAGGCGCGCGCCTTCAAGAACCCCAAGATCGAGTTCGTGTGGGACACCCAGGTCCTCGAGGTGCTCGCGGACGACAAGGGCGTCAGCGGCGTGGCCGTGAAGAACAACAAGACCGGCGAGACCCGCACGATCGAGGTCACCGGCTACTTCAGCGCCATCGGCCACAAGCCCAACACCGACCTCTTCCGCGGTCAGCTCGACATGAACGACGTGGGCTACCTGAAGGTGGCGGCGCCGAGCACCTACACCAACGTCGAGGGCGTCTTCGCCGCGGGTGACGTGGCCGATCCCACCTACCGCCAGGCGGTCACGGCGGCCGGCATGGGCTGCGCGGCGGCCATCGACGCGGAGCGTTGGCTGGAAGCTCAGCACGGCTGAACCTACCCTGGCCCCGAGACCGCTCCCCTCGATCTGCACCCTGCGCCCGACCGCAGCGCGCTGCGAGGGCCGACGGCTGCGAGGGCCATCCCGCGCCCGACCTCAGAGCCATCCCGCGCCCGACCTTGATAGACTCGCGCCGGAAGGAGGCCCGATTGCCCGACGCGCGCGCCGCGCTGATGCTGCTGACCCTCGTGGTGACGTGCGTCCCGGCGCGCGCCGACCCGGGCGAAGCCGCGGCGACCGCGCGCGGACCCGCGTTCGAGGCTGGCATGGTGCTCGCCCGGCCCGCCGCCCTCGAGACGGGCCTCGCGACCGGCGTGGGCCTGGGCTTTGTGAGCGGTGGCGGACTGCTGGCCTGGGGCGCGCGTGGGTCCTGGGCGAGCGCCACCGAGTACACGCTGACCCACGAGGTGCGCCATGACGAGGTGCGTCTAAGCCTTGACGGGGCCGTCCAGCACACACTCGGACCGGGCACGATGGCTCTTCGCCTGGGCCTTGGCGGGACGCTCGTGCGCGAGCGGCGCACCCGCGACCAGGGCGGCCGCGCCGGCCTCAGCGGTGACGCCCTCGAGGCCACGGCGTGGCGGGCGCTGCCGGGCGCCGATCTGGCCGCCGTGGTCACGCTGCGGGTGGTCGGCGACTGGGGCCTCGTCGTGGGCGGCGGCCCGACCCTTCACCTGCTGGAGGGCGATCTTCGTCCGGGCTGGGCGGGCACCCTCGCCGTCGCGTGGCTCCCGTGAGGTGGCCTCTGCTCGTCGCCGCGACCGCGCTGGGAACAGGCTGCGACGATCTCACCGGCCTCGACGAGGAGCTGACGCCGCTGGTGCAGGTGAAGGTGCAGGCCGTGGGCTCGACCGAGGGCGAGGCCCTGCGCGTCGCGCTGGTCTGGGGGGCGCCCTGGCTGCCCGAGCCCTTCTGCATCCTGCCGGCCGAGTCACCCGAGGCGCAGGCCGTGATCAAGGCGGGCTGCAACGACGCCTTCGGCTTCGCCCCTCGGCGCGTGGGCGCCAACGCGTCGATCGCGGTGGGCACCCCGGCGACCATCGACCTGATCGACGTTCCGTCCAGCGACGTGATGGTCGGCGATCTCACCGCGCGGGTCGCCTATGGCAGCCTCGTCGTCTACGAGGACCGCAACGGCAACGGCACCCTCGACCTGCCCTGCCAGAAGCGCCACGACGCCGACGAGGGGGGCGGCTGCCAGCGGCCCGAGGGACCCACCGACCGCCTGCGCGGGGCCAGCTTCGTCTCGATGACGCGGCCCGACCAGCGCGTGGCCTTCCGCGAGGGCGGCTTCAACCCCAGATCGGCCTTCTATCCGAGGATCGGGTGCCCCGCGCCGCCCCAGGGCTTCTCGGTGCTCGAGGCCGGCGGCTTCTCACGCGCCGCCGCGATCGCCGCGGCTCTGCAGGGCACGCTGCCCGAGCAGGATCCGGCGACCTGCGGGACGGACACGCTGGACGCGACCATCACCGTCCCGCTCGACACCCTCCCGACGGTGGGCGAGGTGGCCTGCCCGCGCGGCCAGGAGGCCAACGGCTTGACGCAGTACGCCGAGCCACCGCCGAGCGCGCCCGATTCGTCGCGACCGATGGCGTGCGTCAGCCTGCCGGACCTGGGCGCCTTCGGTGACGACCCCAGCGCCGACGCGTCCAAGGTGATGCAGGTCGTCATCGCCGGATCGGCGCGCGATCCGTGCAAGACGCTCACGCACTGGGTGCTGCGCGGGTGTGACGCCAACCCCTTCTGCGGGAACCCGCACTGGGACTTCTCGATGTCGCCGCCCGCGTGGTGGCCCTGTCCCCTCCCGTGAGGTGGCGCACGCTCGCCGTAGTGGCGGCGCTCGCGGGCCTCGTGTCGCCGGTGGACGCCGAGGAGTCCATCGCCGAGCCCGATGACGGGGACGGCCCGGTGCGCTTCTCTTTGCCCACGGAGGACGACGTCGCCGCTTGGCGACGGCCGGGCTTCCGCCTGCAACTGGGCGTCAACTATGGCGCCCTGGCTGGCCTCGACGGCGCGCCGGGTGGCCAGATCTCGGGGGCCATCCTCCGGGTCGGCGCGCGCCTCGACCCGCGCTGGTCGCTGCTGGCCTCGTTCAACTACGCCTCGGCCTCGACCGGCGGCGGACTGGGCGGCCTGAAGCTGGTCTCGGACGCCGACGGACTCTCCGGCCTGCGCTTCGCCGGGACGCTCGACCCCACGTGGCACCTGGACGACAACTTCGACCTCGCCATCGGCCTGGGCTTCGGTGGCATCGTGGAGGGGCGCAGCGGCCGGCCCGACCCCGACCCCGAGCAGCAGAGCACCCTCGAGAACTCCTACACGTTCCCGCACGCAGATCCCCCGCTCCCCAGCTGCCAGGGCGTCGGGGTCGCCGGCCTGGTGCGGCTGGGCTGGACGCTGGTGATCGGGCCGCGCGCCGCCACGGGGTTGGCCCTCGAGTTCGACGGACAATGGACCGGCTGCGTGGACGACACGGGCCGCGTCGAGCCCGACACGGCGCGCCCCATCGTGCGGCGGCAGTGGTGGCCCCACCTCGGCGGCACGCTGGCCTGGACCTTCACGTGGCGCTGAGGCCCCTGCTCGCCATGACGCCCCTGCTCGCCGTGGTCCTGGTGCTGGCGCCGGCGTGGGCGCGCGCGGAGCCGCCGGTCACGCCCGCGCCCGAGCCCGTCGAGGCCTCCGAGCACGCGACGACGCAGCCGCCCGCCGCGCCGGCCGAACTCGAGCCGCCCCGGGCGCTGGTCGAGACCACCGTCCCTTATCCAGCCGACGCGCCTGCCATCGAGGCGCCGGTGGTGGTGCGGGTGAAGATGCGGGTCGAGGCCGACGGCAGCGTGGGCCCCGTCGTGCTGCTGACGCGCTCACTCCCTGTGTTTGACGACGCTGTGGTGCGCGCGGTGCAGGGCTTTCAATTCGAGCCGGCGCGCTACGGCGGGCAGCCCGTGGCGGTCGAGATCACCTTCGCGCACACCTTCCTGCCGCCGCCCCCGCCGCCACCGCCGGCCGAGGACACCGGCCCGCCGCTGACGTCGCGCCTGCGCGGCAAGCTGGTCGAGATGGGCACGGGCGCCCCGGTCGTGGGCGCCACGGTGTCGGCTGAGATCGACGAGCGGCACTACAGCGCCGAGGCCGACGCGCGCGGTCGATTCACGTTGCCGCTGCCCGCGGGCGACGCCCGGGTCACCGTGCACGCGGCCGGCTACAAGGCCTTCGTGCAGCAGGAGCGGCTCGCCACCGCGCAGGGCGTCAACGTCAGCTACTACGTGGAGCGCGAGCGCTACGACCCCTATGAGATCGTGGTGATCGGCAGTGAGCGCCGCGCCGAGCTCTCGCGCGTGACGCTGCGGGGACCCGAGCTGAAGCAGGTGCCGGGCACCTTCGGCGATCCCTTCCGCGTGGTGCAGGCGCTGCCGGGCGTCGCCTCGACGGTGTCGCTCCTGCCCTACCCCGTCGTGCGCGGCTCGAGCCCCAGCTCCACCGGCTTCCTGCTCGACGGCACGCGGGTCCCGCTGCTGTTCCACCTGCTGGCCGGGCCCAGCGTCGTGCACCCCGAGTTCATCGACCAGGTCGACTTCTACCCCGGTGGCGCGCCGGTGCTCTACGGCGGCTACACCGGCGGCATCGTCGATGGCCGCACGCGCCGCGCGGGCCAGGACGAGCGCCTGATCGACGTGGATCTGAACCTGCTGCAGACGGGCGGCCTGGTGCGGTGGCCGGTGCCCTTGCTCGACGCGACGGTCACCGCCGCCGGCCGCATCGGGTATCCCGGCGTCCTCCTCAGCCTGGCGACGGACGAGGTGAACCTGTCCTACTGGGACTATCAACTCCGGCTCGATGGCGGCAACCCGCGCAACGGCTGGACCGTGTTCGTGTTCGGCGCGAACGACGAGCTCGAGACGCAGGGGCCCAACACCGATCCCAACGTCGATCCGCCGGTTCAGCCCTCGCTGATCCTCCGCTTCCACCGGGCCGACCTGCGCGTGCACCTCGGCAGCGGGCGCCTCGACACGACGACGCGGGTGGTGGGCGGCGTCGATCGGACGCTGACCGGGGACAGCGACGTGTCGACCTGGCTCGTCGAGCCGTCGACCCGCGTGCGCTGGCGCCACAACGACGAGCTCGAGCTGGTCGCGGGCCTCGAGGGCAGCTACCACAGCTTCTCCGTGGGCGCGGCGCCCGCAGAGGGCGACGAGGTCTCGCTGACCGCGTTCGTTGATGACCTGGATCGGCAGTACGTGGGCTCGGGGCTCACCGAGGCGCACTGGCGACCGACCGCCGACTGGCTGGTGCGGCCGGGTGTCCGGGCCGATCTGTTCTACGACGGCCACACGCGCCAGATCGGCGTCGATCCGCGCCTGTCGATGCGCTACCGGGTGGCGCGGCGTGCCCTGCTCGCGGGTCCCGAGATCGCCGAGGCCTCGTACGGGGAGGACGAAGCGGGCGACGAGCGGCGCGGGGTGTGGGTCAAGGCGGGCGTGGGCCTCTACCACCAGCCGCCGCGCTTCGTCCTGCCGCTCCCCGGGCTCGATCAGATGCCGCTCCGGTTCGGGTTGCTGTCGGCGGTTCAGTACGACGTCGGCGTCGAGACCCCGCTGGTGGCCGGCTTCGATCTGGACCTCAACGCCTACTACAACGATATGGATCCCATCGTCTTCGACCTGTCGGTCAACGA
>CALBMW010000788.1 GCA_937896275.1 uncultured Myxococcales bacterium | reverse complement strand
CTAGCAGAGGGGCGCTCATCGAACGGCCTCCTCTTCGCGACGGGCCAGCAGGTTGCCGAAGGCCAGGAAGCCCGAGATGGTCAGCACGATGGCGACCGCCGGGAACAACCAGGGCCAGGGCGCCTGCCCGGCCAGCTCACGCGTCTGGGCGACCATGTTGCCCCACGACGGCGTCGGCTCCTGGACGCCGTAGTCTCCCAGGTAGGACAGCGCCGTCTCGACGAAGAGCACATAGCCGAAGACATAGGTGGCCTGACGAATCAGGAGCGGCCGGCACTGCAGCCAGAGGATGTGATAGAGCAGGATGCGTGGCGCCGAGAAGCCGTGGGCGATGTGAGCCAGGATGTAGTCGTCGCTGGCCAGCGCCTCGACCTTGCGCCGCACCACCGTCGCGATGTTGGGTACGAAGAGCACCGCCGCCACCCCGGCGATCAGGTAGATCGACGGGTTGAGGATGGTGCAGACGAGGATGATGAAGACGAGGCGCGGCAGGGTGTCGACGAGCTGCAAGAGGCCCAGCACCACGCTGCGCAGCGGGCCGCCCACGTAGCCCGTCACCGCGCCGGCCAGGGCGCCGAACACGGTCGCGACGGCCGCCGCGGCGAGCCCCGGCATGAAGAACGCTTCGGTACCCTTCAGCAGGCGCATCGCGATATCGCGGCCCTGCCCGTCCGTCCCCAGCCAGTGGGCGGCCGAGGGCCCAAGGAGTTGCTCCTCATAGTTGACCGCGTCGGAGGGATCGTAGGCCACGAAGGGCGCGACGATGCCCACCGCGAGCACGATGGCGACGACGGCGCCGCTGGCCCACAGCCCGAGGCGCGCCCCCCTAGCCTCCACGCGCCACCTCCCGCGGATCGACCACCGCGCGCACGATGTCGGCGACCAGGTTGACGACGATGATCGCGGCGGTGAAGAGCACGCTCAAGCCCACCACGATGGGAAAATCGCGCAACCGGGCAGCCTCGAGCAGCAGATAGCCGGCGCCATCGAGCGTGAAGATGTACTCGACGATGACCACGCCGCCCAAGACGATGGGCAGGCGCGCCGCGTAGCCCGACACGAGGGGCACGATCATGTTGCGCGCGATGTGCGATCCGGTCCCGGCGCCCTTGGCGCGGATGGCCGCGATGAACTGTGCGTCGCGCAGGCTCTGCAGGTCGGCGCGGACCGCGTTGAGGAAGTCCATGAAGAGCCCGTCGCCGGCCACCAGCACCATGCCCGCGAACAGGTAGGGCATCGCGGAGTCGCTGTAGATCGGGATCGGATACCAGAGCGGCGTCTCGTACCCCCCCTGATCCACGAAGGTGAAGATGAGGTAATTGGTGGCCTGCGCGAAGAGCACGGCCACCACGAAGGATGGCGCAGCCGTGAAGAAGTAGAGGGGCCCGGTGATCGCCTGCTGCCGCGGTCGATGCGCGCCCAAAGCCAGCGAGCCCAAGAGCGCCAGGCCCAGGCACGCCAGCAAGGCCAGCGCCGCCAAGGCGAGCGTGCGCTCGAAGGCCGGCAGCGCCACCTCCATGACCGTCTCGCCGGGGGCGAAGACGAGCGACTCGCCGAAGTCACCCATCACGGAGTGCGCCAGCCAGGTCAAGTAGCCGGTGACCGGACCGCGATCCAGCCCGAAGTCGGCCATCAGACGAGCCTTCATCTCCGGGGGCGTCCCCATCGGGCTGATCGCGTCGATGGCGTCGCCGGGGGCCGAGCGGATCGTGATGTAGATGACGAAGCTCGCCCCGACCAGGAGCAGGAGGCCGCCTGCCGTCCGCCGCGCCGCGGCGAGCAGCAACAGCAGCGCTCGTCTCAAGGGGCCAGCTCCCACTCATGGAACGAGGTGAAGTAGTAGTAGGGCTGGATGAAGACGTTCTTCACCTTCTTGCTGACGCCGGAGTAGACGTCGAGGGACCACAGGAAGAAGTAGGGCAGATCCTTGTTCAGGACCGCGTGCAACTGCTTCATGTACTCCTTGTACTTCTTGTAGTCCCGCGTCGCCTTGGCGGTCGCGAGCAGCGTGTCGACCTCGACATTGCTGTAGCCGATGAAGTTCATCACGCCCTCGCTGTGGAAGAGCGGGTAGACGTCCTCGACCTCCTCGAAGGACCAGACGTTGAGCGTCAGGTCGAACTTGCGGCGCGTGAACACCTGCTCGCGATAGCGGGCGTGGTCGACGTACTGCGGCCGCACGACGATGCCGACCTTCTTGAGCTGGGCCTGAATGCCGAGGAAAAGCGCCTGGTTGCTGGCGAGCTCCTTGTCCATCACGAACTGGAA
>CALBMW010000787.1 GCA_937896275.1 uncultured Myxococcales bacterium | reverse complement strand
CCCGGGCGGCCACCATGGCTCGAGGCGCTTCGACCGGCTCCGCGCGGGCGGGCTCCGGCACGGGCTCCGGCACGACGGGCTGGGGGGGCTCGACGGCCGCCGGGGGCGTGTCGTTCGCGGCGACGGGCGCACCCGCGTCTGCGGCTGCCACCGCCGGCGGGCCACCGCCGAGCGGGCCCTGGGCTTTGGGCGTCAACAGGTAGATGTCGTCGTCCTCGGCGAAGGTGGCGTTGCTCAGCGTGACGTTGCCGGCGCGGGCGCTGAAGCGCGTGCCCGGCACGCCGCTCACCCGGAGCAGCGCGTCGCCGGTCTCGCCTGTCTTGCCGACCAGCTTGTCGTTGACCCGGACCGGCGTGGCGGGCGAGCCGGTCCGCACCATGAACAGGTAGTCGCGCTCGGGTCGCTGCAGTGGCGCGGTGAAGTCGACCGCGAGCTGACGCCCGTCCGCGGGGTAGTTGACCGTCACCTGCCACCGGCTCTGATCGATGTTCGGCGGCACGCTGTAGCCCGGGGGCGGCTCGACGTTGAAGGTCAGCACGTCCCCGTCCTTGGCGGGATAGCGTCCCCTGAACGCGCCGTCCTGGTCAGTGATGCCGAACTTCTTTCCGTTGATGTAGAAGCGCACCATCTGGACCGGCTTCTCCGCCAGATCCACCGTGCGCACGTTCAGGATCACTTCCTGTTTCTTGGGCGCTTCGGGCTCCTCGGTCTTGCAGCCGGGGAGAGCCGAGAGCGTCAACAGGAGCGCGATCGCGCCGCCGATTCTTCCCGTCTGGGTGGGCATCATGACGCTATCCAACCGCCGGCGCTGAGCCAGCTTCAAGTACCGGACCGCCTCAGATTCCCAAGGTGGGAGTCGAGGTCTCGTCGGGCTCGCGTTCGGGGTCTGCGGTCACATCGGGTGCGGCCTCGCCGATGTCCGGCGTGCGAGGCTTCATGATCAGATCGGGTACCCGGGTGGGGCCGCCCTCGACGTCGACCTGGAAGGCCATCTCCTCGAAGCCAAAGCGGCGCACCTTGATGGTGTAGCGACCGGCCGCGATGGCCTCGGTCTCGCCTTGATCGTTGATGCGCTGCCGCAGCACGAAGAAGCCGCGCGAGTTGGTGAGCGAGACGTCGGTCTCCGGCAGCGTCACCACCTCGGCCTTCTGAATCGGCGTCCCACGATGATCCACCACGCGGCCGCCGATCGAGACCGGCCCTGCCCCGCACGCCACGGTCAGCACCGCCAGCGCCGCGAGGGCCACCACACGCGCCACCATCATCCTCCCTCCATGCGTTGGCCGATGACGGTCAACGCGTAGTCCACCGTCCACTCGCGCGGATCGAGATCGCGCAAGCTCGCCAGGTGATCGTAGGACTCGGTCAGCTTGCCCTCCTCGGCGGCGTCGATCGCCTTCGCGAGCAGGTCGCGGCGCATCGTCGACACCTCGGGCATTCCATTGGTGTCCTTGATGTGGTCCGAGATCTCCTGCAGCAGGTCCGGGGCGTCGTTTTCGAGCTTGCGGCTGGTCAGCAGGAGATAGGCGCGCGCGTACTTGCGTAGTCCCTCGGCCAGCATGAGGGGCTTCTTGTCGCCGCGCGCCTTGCCCGCCTTTTCGAGGATGTCCTGCCCCTCGTTGGCCAGCGCGCGTGCGTCCTCGACGGGGCCGGCCAGGCCCCTTGCCGGGAGCATCAGGAGCTGTGCCGGGACCATCAGAAGCAGAATCAAGGCCCACCTGCGCATCGTTCCAACCCCCGACCTCGCGCCCGATAAGCGCGAAAAGCTAACCAGTTACAGGGCAAGGACTAGACCACACGCTCCTCGGCAAGTCAACGCGCGGGCCGGCCTGCGGCGGGGGCCGCGGACCGCCCGAGACCCTACTCCAGAGCCACATCGACGGTCACGCCCGCGGCCCCGAGCTTCGCCTTGCTGCGCGCGCTGACCTCCTCGGTCGCCACCTCCAAGTCGAGCTCGTCCTCCGCCACGCCGAGGTACACCAACGGCGTCTTTCCGACCGGCTTTCCGCCGAGCTTCACGTCGGCGCCGGGGGGGTCGGTCTTGATCACGGCCCAGCCCAGGGCGGCCGCCGGCTCGGGCGGCACCGCCACGTAGATCCAGCTCGGCCCCTCGAAGGCCGGCACGGTGACGTTCAACGTGCGCGATCCGGTGACGATCTGAAGTTCGTGATCGGGCCGCTTGGTCTCGATCTCGTGGAGCACCGGTGTCTCCCCCACGAACAGGCCGTGATCGAAGATCTCGACCCCCGCGGGCTCGGACCCGTATTGCACCGTGGGGGGGCCCGCCGGTGTCTCGCCGCCCTTGCCCTTGCCGAAGGGGTTCAGGATGACCACAGCGGCGGCGCCGGCGCCCACGAGCAGCAACGCCAGGAGCATCGCCACCATGCGCCCGGCACCACCTCGACGAGACCCCACCGGGATGGGAGCGTCCGCGGGGACCGCGAGATCGGGCGCGCGCCCGAGGGGCCCCGAGACCGCCGCCGCGGGTGCCATGGGGACCGGCGCGCGCGGCGTCGGCGCGGGTGCCGGGAG
>CALBMW010000786.1 GCA_937896275.1 uncultured Myxococcales bacterium | reverse complement strand
TCCTCGAGATGGCGACCGAAGCCTACACCGGGCATTGGGACGGCTACGCGCCGACGCGCAACAACTACTACCTGCACACCGACGATGATCTGCGGACCAGCCTGATGCCTTGGGGCACCGACCAGACCTTTCGTCAGCACCGCAACATCTACGAAGGGCGGGGCCGGTTGCTCGAGGCGTGCCTCATGTCCGAGGCCTGCCGCGTCGAGTACGATCGGGCGATGGTGACCATCCTGCAGGCCGATCTCGCGCTGAACCTGCCGCCCCAGATCCGAGCGCTCGCCGAGCGGCTGCAGCCGTGGCAGGCGCGCGACGTGCGCAAAGAGTACACGGACGCGAGCATCGCCAGCGGGGTCGAGGCGACCATCGCGTTCATCGAGCAGCGGCGTTTCGAGGTCGGCGAGGCCGTCGGCTGCATGGTCGGGCCGGACTCGGATCCCGACGGCGACGGGTTCATCTGCAGCGCCGACTGCAGGCCGGACGATCCGGAGTCCCATCCACGCGCCGTCGATGTGTGCGGGGATGGCATCGACCAGGACTGCAACGGCATCGCCGACGACGGCTTCATCTGCCCGGACTGCGTCGAGCACCTCCGCGGGGGGCACCGCTACCTGGTGTGCCTGACCCCGCGTCCCTTCGCAGACGTGGCCGACCACTGCCGCGCGGAGGGTTCGCAGCCGCTGGTGCTCAACAGCGCCAGCGAGAACCGGTGGATCATCGACCGCGCGGCGTCCGCACACGACCAGCCCTACTGGACGGGCCTCGCCGACGCCGTCACGGAGGGCGCGTTCACGTGGTGGGACGGATCGGCCGCCGATTTCACGAACTGGGAGTTCGGCGAGCCGGGCGTCGAGGCCGAGCAGGACTGCGTGCAATTCGGGGGCTACGGGGAGTGGAGCGCGGTCCCGTGCCGCGCCCGACGAGGCGTCATCTGCGAGGACGAGTGCGAGGCGGGTCAGGACGATGACGGCGATGGCTTCCTGCGCTGCGGCGATGACTGCGACGACGGCGACCCGCTGACCAATCCTGCCGCAGAGGAGGTGTGTAACGACGGGCTGGACAACAACTGCAACGGCTTCGTGGACGAAGGGCGGGCCTGCGAGTGCGCCGACGTCGAGCGCGACGGCCGGCGGTACTCGTTCTGCGTCAGCGGAGTGACCTGGCAAGCCGCGCGGGCCCGGTGCGTCGAGCGCGGCGCCGACCTGGTGGTGATCAATGACGCCGAAGAGGACGCCTGGGTGTACGAGACGTCGGTCGCCCGAAATCAGCGGGACTACTGGATCGGCTTCTCGGACCAGGCGTTCGAGGGCCGGTTCGTCTGGGTCGACGGCGCCGCGGTCGGGTTCACGCACTGGGCGGAGGGGCTGCCCGACAACGTCGGAGGCGAGGACTGCGCTCACCTTCGGGCGCGCGACGGCCAGTGGAACGACCTGCCATGCGACTTCCCGCTCGCCTTCATCTGTGAGGCGCCCTGACGTGAGGAACATCCGCATCGACGCGGCGAATCGGCAGGGGCACGGTCTGTCGTTCGTGGACATCGACGTCGACGAGGCGACCGAGCACCCAGATCTGATCGAGTCCATCTACGCCGGCGAGCAGACCGGCGTCGTCGTGCGGCGGGCGATGCCGCACGACATGGTGGCGCAGGCCAGCGCGCGGCTCGCGAGCGAGGGGTCGGGCGTGGCGTGGGCCGAGCCCAACCGGGGCATGACCGGGGGTGAGATCCGCGTGATCGGAGAGGCGGCGACGCCGACCTTCACCCAGCTGAAGGGCCCGCCCATCGACGTCTACCGCGCGGGGGCGCAAGCGCACGCGGCACGCAGGCAGGCGGTGTTCGGCGACCTCGAGCCCGAGCGGCAGGTCGGCCTTGTGCTCGGTCGGATGTTCCGTGGCCGGCCCGCCGCGCCGCCGGTGTTCGAGGGCGACACCCCGTGGTCCGCGTTCAGCGTGCGCGCGCTGGATCCGGGGGAACAAATCTACGCGCACCACGACAACCACTACGGTCTCGAGGTCTTTCAGCGCCTGGACCCGGACTACGATCGCACCACCTTGCTGAGCTGGTTCGTCACCCTGCAGGCGGCCGGACGCGGCGGCGAGCTGGTGGTCTACGGTCTGTGGGGCAGCGATCCGAACCCGCCGATGCTGCCGACGCGCTTCCTGGACACCGCGGCGCTCGAAGCCCGCTTCACGCGCCACGCCTTCGACCTGCGCGCCGGCGATCTCGTGGTCTTCGACTCGGGCCGAAACGTCCATCGCGTGAGCCCGGTCGAGGGTGACCGCCCGCGCCTGACCTTCGGGGGCTTCCTCACCCTCGCCCGAGACCGCGGCCGCTTGGCCTTCTGGAGCTGATCGAGCTCAAGGGGGTCAAGACTCGCTACTTGACACTTAGCGAGTGCCCCAGGCGGTCTGCCCCAGAGCGGGTCAAGGGGGGTCAAGACTCGCTACTTGACACTTAGCGAGTGCCCAGCGCGGGTCGGCTATACGTCAAGTAGCGAGTCTTGACCCCCTCGTCCTCGGCTATATGTCAAGTAGCTAGTCTTGACCCCCTCCGTCCGGAGCGATGGCCGACGCCTCGAGCAGCGCCGTGACCTCTTCGATGCGAGCCTTCTTGGAGGCGATTTGATCGTCGATCGAGGCCCGCTCGCCCTCACTCGCGTGGTGTCGCTGGTCGTCGAGCGCCTCGATCTCGGCCGCGAGCGTCTTCCCTTCGGTCTGCAGGGCGTCCTGGGACTGAGCCTGGTCGGCCTTGTCGAAGATGATCTCGTCGGGCCCTTCGTTCTCCGGCTCAGCAGCAGACGCGTGGCCCTGCTGGGGCGGGATGAAGGTCCGGTCGTCCGGGATGCGGCGCTGATTCATGAAGGTCGGCGACACGATCTCGATGCGGGCCTCGTGGAGCGCGTCGAGCATCTCGATGCGGAGCCGCGAACGCACCGAGACGAGCTGCTTCACCTCGGTCAGCAGGCCGCCGATGCGATAGCTCACCGAGAAGTCACCCAGCTCGAGGACCCGCAGGAAGGGCTCGGCCAGGTTCGCGCTCTCGGCCGCCCGGAGCAGCGCCCGCTCGATCCGCGCGCGCGGCACGTCGTAGCCCAGCGAGACCGTCGCCGACACGATCGTCCCGGTCGAGCGCACCACTGTGACCGGCTGCGTCGCGAGGTGCAGGTTGGGGAGCGTCGCGAGGTTGCTGTCCTCGGTCTGAATCTCGACGTGGAACAAGCCCCGCTCGGTGACGCGCCCGAAGTGCTCGCCGATGCTGATGAAGTCGCCCGGCCGGAAGTTCTTGAGCGCTCGAAGCATGATGCCGGCCATGATGTTGGCCACGAAGGTCGTCGACGAGAACGCGATGACCGCCGTCAGCAAGAGGCCGAGGATCCGCAGCAGCTCATCGCGCGTCGAGCCTTCGATCGGCAGGACCAGGAGCAGGATCACCAGCCCCGCCACCGTGATCGTGAGCATGACGAGCTGCTGCCCGATCCGCAGCCCCGTGTCCGTCGGGGAGCGATGCGCGCGGAGCAAGCGACGAGCGCCCCATAGCAGGAGCGCCGTGATCGCCAGGACGATGAGCGACGGCAGCAGCGACAGCAGGGTCGACGGTAGCCGCTCGATGAAGTCCACGCGTCACCTCCTCCGGGCCTACCCCGTCGCGTGCGTCCTCGCCTCCGGAACGCTCATGTCGTCCGGGTGCCATCGCCGGCGTTCAGAGACGCGACCATGGCCATCGGATTCGCGTCGAGCGATCCGCGCCGCGCCGTCGACGCCACTGGGGCTTGCGCCCACGGCCCGAAGCCCGCAGCCTCGTCCGCGGGAGCTTCACCCGACGGAGGTCTGATGCGCCTCGATCCCCGACCCCTCTCCTGCGCCCTGCTGCTCGCGGCGCTGCTCGCTGGCTGCGACGACGGCGCGTCCACCGACGTGCCACCCGCGGACGCCGCGCCAGCCGGCGCCGAGGCGGGCCTCGGAGACGCCGCCTGCACCGCCTGCGACGCGGCCGTCGCCGACGCGCGCCCGGTCGTGGATGCCGCGCCG
>CALBMW010000785.1 GCA_937896275.1 uncultured Myxococcales bacterium | reverse complement strand
CAGGTCGCCCTCCGAGAGCGTCGCCTCTACGACCGCCCAGAGCGTGCCCGGGTCACCCACCGAGAGCGTGGCCCCGCCCCTCACCCAGGGCATCGTGACGCGCCCGATCGCCGAGAGCATCACGTCGCCGCCCGCGGCTCGCCCGGCCGACGCGCCGCCCGCGCCCGCCCAAGTGATGGCGGCCGCCGACCTCCTCGCGTGGTCGACATCGGGGCCCGCCCTCACGCGGTCGCGCACCCCGGTCCCATGCCCCGCGGGCGCGCTCTCGGTCCCCGCGGGCTCCGTGGCCCAAGGTCTGGGCCCCGCGAACAAGGGCCACCTCGCGCTGCTGTGCGCCGGCGATCCGCGCTGCGCGCCCGCTGCCTCCGAGGGCACCGCCGCCCCACGGAGCGTCGCCGCCTTTCACCTCGACCGCACCGAGGTCAGCCGCCGCGCCTGGCTGCGCTGCGAGGCCGCGGGGGCGTGCCCCGAGTTGACCTTGCCCGCCGGCGGCCGCCATCGCCCGATCACCCACGTCACCCGCGACGCGGCCGCCACCTTCTGCGCCTGGCGCAAGGGCCGGCTGCCCACGGCGGACGAGCTGACGCGCGCCGCGCGTGGCGACGATCAGCGCCTGTTCCCGTGGGGCGACGATCCGCCCGTGCCCGCCGAGGGCCGCCGACGAGCCCAGGTCGGCCGCGACGCGAGCCGCCCGCTGACGATCGGCCAGTTCCCGCAGGGCAAGGGTCCCTTCGGGCACCTGCAGCTGGCCGGCAACGTGCGCGAGTGGAGCAGCACCCACGCCCCCGGGGACCGCGCGCTCGTGTTGGGTGGCGGCTTCCGCGACGTGCCCGCCAACCTGCGCGTGACCCGCCGCGACGCGATCGCGCCCGAGACCCGCGCCGACGACCTCGGCTTTCGCTGTGCCTGGGACGCCGCGCGCTGAAGGCCCGCGTGGGCGGTCGACTTCAGGTCAGGTGGCGAGCCCGCGCGGTCGCCTATATGTCAAGTAGCGAGTCTTGACCCCCCCCTCACTGCTGACCGACCGCCACCCGCGGGTGCACCCAGAACCGCCCCCCGTCACTTCGCCCCGACACCTCGGGCGTGTACATCTCCTCGGCGCGCGCCGGCGCGCGTACGAAGGATCCCGCCGTCGTCGCGCGGGCGAGGTAGCTGTAGGTGTGCAGCCCGGGGGGCAGCTCGTCCGCGAACAGCACGACGCGATCGTCGCGCATGTCGGCGTGGTTGAAGGGCGAGTACCACCACGGCGCCTCGTCGCCCGACCAGTCGTCGCTCTCCTCCTCGGGCTCGGTCTCCTGGCCGTCGGTGGCGCGTCGCGGTGAGGTGCGCAGCGTCGTGTCCACGGGCTCGAGCCCGGCCGGCAGGGGATCCTCGACCACCACCCAGTGTCGCTCCTGGTTGGTCGCGATCCGCAGGTTCACCCGCACCAGGTCGCCCTCGGTCACGGACTCGAGGCGCCCCTCCTTCGTCTCGGGCGCATACCACCGCTGCACCACGATGCCGTCGTCGCGCGCCTCGGTGGGCACCTCGGCGGGCGCGAACTGCAGGCGCGCGCCGTAGTACAGGCGCCCCTCGCCCTTCCGCGCGAAGACCAGGGGACGCTGCGCCAGATCGCCGCCCAGCGCCGACATCGCGAGCTCCACCGTCTTGACGCTCAACGACCGCCCGGCGAACTCCGCCTGCGCCGCCGCCTTGTCGCCCAGCGTCACCGTCGCCGTGAACTTCGGCTCGACCGCCTCGCGCACCCGCCGGTAGTCGGCCATCGCGAGCAGGCTGAAGCCTGCCTCCTGCGTGTTGCGGTAGCCGCCGCCCCGCCGCACCTCGAGCAGGTGACGCACGATCTTCGGCACGAAGGGGTGCTCGGGCTGCGTCGCCAGCAGGGCCATCAACGCGATGCCGGTCGTCCGCGTGTCGCTCGAGAAGAGCGGCGCGTAGGTCTCGGCGTCGGACTCTGCGAAGTGAACCGCGTCGGCCTCGATCTTCGCGTGGTTCAACAGCTCCGCGACCAACCCGTTGGCCTGCGCCATCGTCGGCCCCGGCCTCGCCATGGCGGCCGCCAGCAAGGCCCTGCCAAAGAGCGCCATCTGCGGCGCGCCGCCGGCCAGCCTTCGCTCGAGCTCCGGCTCCGGCGCCCCCACCCGCGCCAGCACGAAGACGCCAAAGGCCTGCGCCTCGGGCGGCGGCGGACGGCTCGACCACCCCTGCGGCCGATCCCACGCGTCACGCAGCCAGGTCTTCGCGGCCCTCAGATCGACGGGCTCGATGGCGTAGCCGGCGTCCTCGACCGCGCTCAGCGCCAGCGTCGCGTAGGCCGAGGCCCAGTAGTTGGCGTAGGTGGCG
>CALBMW010000784.1 GCA_937896275.1 uncultured Myxococcales bacterium | reverse complement strand
CGAACTCTGCGGCTGACACCGCCCGGGTGAACTCTCCGGGACCGGGGTCGCGGGATCGGGGTCTCGCGGTCGCGGGACCGGGGTCGGCGGGACCGGGGTCGAACATACTCACTTGTCACTTGCGTCGTGCTCGTAAGTGAGAAGTGAGCATGTTCGACCCCTCGGTTCGACCCCTCGGTTGGACCCCTCGGTTGACCCGGTCGGTTCGACGACCACCGTCCGCGAACTCTGCGGCTGACACCGCCCGGGTGAACTCTCCGACCGCATGCGGTGGCGGCAGCGGGCGGTCGTGCACTGCTGTCCGGGGTCGACGCCTGTCCGGGGTCGACGCCTGTCCGGGGTCGACGCCTGTCCGGGGTCGACGGCTGTCCGGGATCGACGGCTGTCCGGGATCGACGGCTGTCCGAGGTGGAGGGCTGTCCGGGGTGGACGGCTGCCCGGGGTCACGCCCCGGGCGCGCCGTCCGGGGCGCGCGCCCGCCGACGCATCCCGTCCGCCATCATCCGCAGGGACGCCCCCGCAGCGATGCTCGCGCCCACCGCGATCGCCAGATCAGCCACACCCAGTCGCGCGACGCCGAGCAGCTCGCGCATCAACGGCGTGAGCAGGGCGAAGGCCTGCAACGCGAGGATGGCGGCCAGCGCGGCCAGCAGCACGCGGTTCGGCGGCGGGACGTCGTCGAGGCGCCGCGCGGCGATGGACTGCGCGCCGGACACCAGCGGCACGTAGGCGAAGACGATGGCGCGCGTCAGCTCGGAGCTCCTCCCCGTGAAAGGCAGCAGCACCAGCAGCGCCAAGCCCGTCCCGCCGATCAGGAGGCCGCTCGCGAGCACGAAGCGCAGCGTGCGCCGGTCGAGGATCGGCACGCCGGGAGGTCGCGGCGGCCGACTCATCACGTCGGGGTTCCGATCGACCGCCAGCGCCAACGCGGGCAGCGAGTCGGACATCAGGTTGATCCACAGGATCTGCACGGCAGTCAGCGGCAACACGAGCAGGCCCGCCTCGTCGCGCAGGCCCAGCGCCAGCGACACCGCGACGCCTCCCAGGATCAGCACCAACTCCGCCAGGTTGTCGGCGAACAGCATCCGCACGAACTTCAGGATGTTGGCGTAGATGCCGCGCCCCTCCTCGATCGCGGCCACGATCGTCGAGAAGTCGTCGTCGAGCAGCACCAGATCGGCCACCTCGCGCGCGACGTCGCTGCCCCGTCGACCCATCGCGATGCCGACGTCCGATCGCTTCAGCGCCGGCGCGTCGTTGACGCCGTCCCCGGTCATCGCGACCACCTCGCCGTCGGCCTTGAGCGCTTCGACGATGCGCAGCTTGTGCTCGGGCGCGACGCGCGCGAACACGCCCGCCTCGCGGACGGTGGCCGCCAGGGCATCGCAGTCGAGCGCGGCGAGCTCGTCGCCGGTCACCACCCGGGCCGCGTCGATGCCCACCCGCTCGGCGATCGCCCGCGCCGTCGCCGGGTGGTCGCCCGTGATCAGCAGCACGCGCACACCGGCCGCCCGCGCGCGGCGTACTGCGTCGGGCACCTCGCGCCGCGGCGGATCCCACAGCATCACGAGGCCCACGAACTCCAGCCCGTCCTCGGCGGCCCCCGGGCCGCGCGCCAGCGCCAGCACCCGCAGGCCGTCCGCCGCGCCGCGCTCGACCGTCTGCATCCACGCTCGCCGCGCGGCCTCGTCGAGCGCGCAGCGCGCCAGGACCACCTCGGGGGCGCCCTTCAGCCATGAGACGCGCCGCCCGGCCTGCTCGACCGTGACCCGGACGAACTTCCACTCGGCGTCGAAGGGCCGAGCGTCCACGCGGGGTCGAGCGGTCCGCAGCGCGACGGGATCCAGGCCCTCGTCCGCGGCGTGGCGTAGCAGGCCCACGTCCACGGGATCCCCCGCGCCGCTGCCCGGATCGGCATCGTTGGCCAGCACCAGCGCCTCGAGCGCCGTCGCGCGCTCGATCCCTTCGGCGGCCACCAACTCACGGACGTCCATCCGGCTCTCGGTGAGCGTGCCCGTCTTGTCCGTCGCGATGACGGTCACCGATCCCAGCGCCTCGACCGCCGACAGCCGCCGCACCACCGCGTGCCGCTTCGCCATGCGCTCGGTGCCCAGCGCCAGGGTCATCGTGAGCACAGCGGGCAGGCCCTCCGGCACGGCGGCCACGGCCAGCGCCACCGCGAAGAGCAGCAGGTGCGCGAAGCGGTCTACGCCCTCCACCAGCAGGCCGCCCCCGACGAGCACCGCCGCGAGCACCAGCATCCACCGCGCGACGCGCCCGGCGAGGACCTCGAGGCGCCTCTCGAGGGGCGTGGCCTCCTGCCGCAGCGCAGCCAGCGAGCCCGCCAGGCGCCCCATCGCGCTCTGGGGTCCGGTTTCGGTGACGTCGAGGACGCCCTCGCCACGCACCTGTAGCGTGCCGCTGAACATGCGCTCGCCGACGGCCTTGTCGACCGGCACCGACTCACCGGTCAGCACCGCCTCGTCGACCAGCACACCGTGCCCATCAGCGAGGGCACCGTCCGCCGGCACGCGCTCCCCCTCCGAGAGGCGCACACGGTCGCCCGGCACCAGTGCGCGGCTGGGCAGGCGGACGAAGTGGCCGTCCCTCAGCACCCAGGCGTGCGGCGCCGCGAGGTCTCCGAGCCGAGCCAAGGCCGCGTCTGCCTTGCGCTCCTGCCAGAAGCCCAACCCCGCGTTGAGCATGAGGATCGCGAGGATCGCCACCGCCTCGACCGGCAGGCCCCGGCCGCCCTCATGGGCCCAGAGGCCGACCTCGATGGCCAGCGCACCGAGCAGCAGGTAGACGAGCGGGTTTCGGAGCTGACCGACCAGGCGACCCAGCGTCGAAGGGCCGTGGGCCGCGGGCAGCGCGTTTGGGCCATGGTCCGCGAGGCGGCGCTCGGCCTCGGCGGTGGTGAGGCCGGGCGGTGGGCTGGACGCGCTCATCGCTTCGATCGAGGGAGCACGAGGCGGGCCAGGAGGGGGACGCACGGCGGGTCGGCGCGGGGAAGGAGCCGGCCCCGGTCCGCGGGCGGGGGGACGCGCCCCGGACCGGGGCCGGGGAGGAAGGGACCGTCCCCGGCCCGCGGGCGGGGGGACGCGCCGCGGACCGGGGCCGGGGGAGGGGTGACCCGCTCAGCGCCGGGCGTAGTGATCGTCGTCCCGGTCGCTGGGTGCGCGGCGACCGTCGCGGGGTCCGGGGGCCGCGTCGCGAGCCACCACCGTGGTGTCGTCGAAGGGCTGCACGGTCACGCGGTGGGCGATGGGCCGGCCGCGGGTCACCAAGGTCACGGTGTGGGTGCCGAGGGCCACGTCGCGGATGACGAAGCTCTGCCGCGCGCCCAGCGAGTCCTCGACGCAGCGGCCGTCGAGCAGCACCTGGACGGGCCCGCGGCCGTCGTTGCTCACGCGGATGTCACCGACGCGGCGGTCCTGGGGCTGCCAGGCCTGCCGAGCGCCGGGGGCCAGCCGCAGCCGCTGATCGGCGATCACGCGCCCGCGCGAGACCAACTCGAAGGTGTGCAGGCCGGGCGTCAGGGTGGTCAGCGTCTGGCGCAGGCCGGGCCGCATCTGCTGCGCGGCGCGCCCGTCGACCCGCAGCTCCACCGGCTGACGGAACGGGTTGGTGACCGTCACCGAGGCCAACCACGGGCTGATCTTCACGGCGGCGTCTCGACCTGGGCGCACGTCGACCGCTCGGTTCAGCGCGTCACCCGTGGCGTAGCGAGCGTCGACGGGGCGAGCCACCACGGTGTGCGAGCCAGGGCGCAGGCGGTCAGCCTCGAGCGTGCGGCCGGGCGCCACCGTGCCGACGTTGCGGCCGTCGACGGTGACCCGCATCGCGATGCGGGCGTCGTTGCGGACGTCGACGGCGCCGAAGAGCGGCTCGAACCGGACGTGGGCGGTCCCACGGACGGGGACCGCGATCTCGCGGGCGTCGTCGGGCCCGCGGCCTTCGATTTCGACCAGGCGAACACCGTTGGGGATGCCGGCGAAGGCCACCTTGGAGCGGGCGGGCACGGCGCCGATCCGGTCGCCGTCGACGCGCACTTGGACAGGGCCGGCTCGCTCGTTGCTGACGTGCAGGGTCCCGTCGAGGCGGGCCGTGTGGCGGGCCTGGGCGGCGCCAGCGAGCAGCAGGGTGGACAGGATCGCCAGGGTCGTCGAACGGACCGTGGTGGAAGGGAGCAGGGTGCGGTTGCTGAAGGAGTTCATCTCATCGCCTCCAAGGAAAAAGTGAATCAGATTCGGCCGCTCCGACGCCGTCTCTGCCAACCTCTTCACGGGCGACGCAGATTGATGGCTTGGTAGATCTACCCCCGGGGGGCGCTACAGGCAGTCGATGGAGAGCACGACCTCGGAGCAAGCGGTCGAGATGTCGGCGCTCTCGGATCGCGGACGCCGCGGACCCGCGCAGTGCCCGATGGGATCGTCCCAGCGAGCGCGCGTCGCGAGGTCGACGTAGCCGCCGCCGTAGGACAACCACACGTCCACCTCGTAGTCGACGCTGCGGTTTTGGAAGGTCAGGTAGCCCGTCTGCCCGCGAGGGATGGCGACCCGGTCGGGCGAGACGCGCATCGTGCAGTCGTTGGCGATGAAGATCTCGACGACGTAGGTGGCCTCGGGCGGGACGCCGACATCGGGGGCGGGCGCGGCGTCGACGATGGGCTGCGCGTCGTTGCGCGTCGCCCCGTCGAGCGGCCCGCCGTCGCTGCGCCTCGCCGCATCGGCGGGCGTGGCGTCGTCTTCGCCGCGCGCATCGAGCAGACGCGGCCCGGCCTCGGGCCCGGTTGACCCTGCGTCCGCTCGCGCGCCGGCTGCGTCGCCGACCGGAGGCGCGGCGTCCCCAGTCTCGCGGAGCGCGCCGAGGTCGTCATCGGTCCCGTCGCGGGGCACCCCCACCGAGCGCGGCGCCGGCTCGCCGTCAGCGCACCCCGTGAGCGCAGGCGTCGTGAGCGCAGCCGTCGTGAGCACCGCCACCAGCGACCAACAGCGGATCACGCGCCTCCCCCGTTGCACTCAGCGTCGAGCGCCCGCGCGGCGCCCCGGGGCAGCTTGGGTCGGAGGGCCTCGGCCGGCTCCTCGGACGGGTCGGCGTAGCCGGCGGTGAGGAGCACAGCCAGGAGCGGCGAGGAGAGGTCTCGGAGTCGTCGCATGGCCGGCAGCGTAGCGGATTTCGCGCCGTCCGGCGCCTCGGCGCAGGCCCATCGTCATGGCGTGGCGCGCGCGCCGGGTGAGCAGGCTCGGCAGGCGTCGTTCAGGGTGGGGCGGGCTCCTCGAGCACCTGCAGCAGCAGGCCGGCGGCGTCGAGCATCAGCCGCGCGTCGCGGTCCTCCCCCGCCAACTCGCGGCCGACGTCGAGCAGTACCCGCGGGGCGTCCTCGACCGTCAGCCCGCGGCCGGGGTTTCGGCCCAGGGCCCGCGCCACCGCTCCGAGCACGCGCGCGGTCTCGGTGTCGTCCCCTTTCAGCAGGGTCGTGGCAAGCTCGATCAGCGCCCGCTCGTCGACCGGCCCGCCCGGGGCGTCGGGGTCGAGGGCCGAGCGCAGCATGCGGCTCAGCTCTGCAACCCCGCGGCTCTGCAGCACGTCGAGCACGCGCGGATCCAGCCCCAGCCCCTGAAGTGCCTCGGGCCCGGCCTCGCCCGCGACGAGGCTGAGCACCTCGCCCACGTCGAGCCCACCGATATCCTCGTCGCCGTGCGCCTCGTACAGCCATCGCTGCGCAAGGTCTCGAATTGATTGGGGATTGTCCGATGCCTCCGCGAGCGCGTCCACCAACTGGCCAGGGGACGCGATGCGGAAGGCGTAGCGGGCGTAGTAGTCGGCCAGCGCCCGGTCGAAGCGTTGGCTCCCGATCTGCGTGCGCGCCGCGTCGAAGAACAAGGCACCCTTGGCGTAGACCGTCGCGGCGTAGCTGAGCATGCCGTCGAAGGCGGTGGTGGGCAGGTCGACCGGGCGATCGGGGGCGCCGGTGAGGCGGGCGATCTGATAGCTCAGCCGAAGCTGCAGCGCGCGCTGTCGGTCGGCCGCGGCGCGGCCGTGGTTCTCCTCGAAGTAGACGATGGCCGCGTGGTTGGCGAGCGCCTCGTCGACGAAGGGGTGCAGCTTGCTGTCGCTGCCCACGACCGCGTTCCACCATTGGTGCGCGACCTCGTGCGCGACGACGAACTCCAGCGTCTCGCGCAGGAACGCGCTGTCGGGCAGGGCGACCGGCAGGCCCGGCGCGCCACCGCCATAGAACATGCGGGCCACGGTGACGAGGCCCGGGAACTCGACGCCGCCCGCCCCGCCGACGAGGGGCGAGGCGGCGACGTCGAGCTCGGGATAGGGATAGGGGCCGTAGAGTCGGCCGAAGGTGCGCATGGCCTGCGCCGCGTAGTGGAGCACCTGCTCGCCGACAG
>CALBMW010000783.1 GCA_937896275.1 uncultured Myxococcales bacterium | reverse complement strand
CGGCGTCGCGGTCGGCATCCGGGGCGGCGTCGTCTTCGGCGGCGACGTCGGGGGCAGCGTCGGCCGCGGCGTCGCGGTCGGCGTCGGGGGAGGCGTCATCGAGGCCCATAAAGCCGCCGTCACCGGGCGCGGCGTCCGGGGGCACGGTCGCGTCGAGTTCGGCGACGCCGCGGTCGAGAGGAAGCGACGACGCGTCGGCGAGGGCCGCGTCGTCGGGGCGGGCGGCGTCCGGCCCGACGTCGGGGTGGTCGGCGTCGGATGGCGTGGCGTCTGGTGCAGCGTCGGGGTCGCTGCCGTCGAGATCGCCCGCGTCTGGGCCACCCGCGTCGCGGCCACCCGCGTCTGGGCCACCCGCGTCGGGGCCACCCGCGTCGGGGCCGCCCGCGTCGCGCAAATCGCCGTCTGGACGTGTCGCGTCTGCCAGGTGCGCGTCGCGCAGCCCGGCGTCGAAGGACGCGGCGTCCGTGAGGCTCGCGTCGACCGGCCCCGCGTCGGTCCGCGCGGCGTCAGGTGTCGCGCTGTCGGCGGTCCGCGCGTCCGCCAGGGCCGCGTCGCGGCCTCCGTGGCCCCCCATCACGGAGAGGTCGGCCTCGGGGGTGCGCGCGTCGGCCCGCAGCCCCGGGTCGGTCGGGGGCGGGAAGTCCGTCAGGCAGCCGGCCAGCAGCGTGGTCGCGGTGACCACCACCAGGGCCGCGCCGCGCCGCCGCGCGAGGGCGTCGAAGAGCCGTGTCGTCATCCGCACCTCGGTCGGTCTGGCTCGAGGATACTCGGCGCCCCCGGTCTTTGGATCCATCCAGAGCGGGGGCGCCCTCAGTTCACGGCACAGCGCCACGAAAAGTCGAGGCGCGGGTCCTCGTAAATCCGTGGTGGTCCACCACGAGAGGGGCGCGAGCCCGCATGAACCGGGGCCGCCCGGTGACGGCACGACCGATGCTTTGCGCTGGCCCGTCGGATCTCATCAGGGAGGAGGACGCCATGAGGCGGGTATCGAGTTGGGTCTGGGCCGCGAGCCTGGTCGCGCTGGCCGGGTGCGACGATGGAAACAACGCAGGGTCGGGGGCGGGTGACGCCAGCACGATCGAAGGGGGCGACCACCCGGTCGCCGCCGCGCTGCGCCTCGACGAGGCGACGATCGGCGCCCGCGTGGGCCAAGACGGCACCACGGTGCGCCTGCTCCTGCGGCGCACCGGCACCGCCACACTGCGGGGCGAGGCGCTGATCAAGCTGATCAAGATCGACGACGGCTCCGTCGCCGCCGAGTCGACCGCCGAGCTCACCGCCGACGCCATCGAGACCGTCCTCGAGATCCCCCTCGACTTCGTGCCGCCCAGCGAGCAGCCCGCCGATCTCGCGGGCTACGTCATCGACTACGCCGTCTCGTGGCCGGGCGACGGCATCTGGGGCAAGCGCTCGCTCTACGCCGCGCTGGCCCTGACCGAGGTGCAGTTGGTGGGCTCCGACCGCCTGCGCACCGACGGCGTGAACCACCTGCGCGTCCTGGCTCGCGACCCGACGACGGGCGAGCCGCGCGCGGGCCTGCCGGTGCGGGTCGCCCTGGTCGATGGTGAGGGCAACGAAGCGGCGAGCTTCGGCGCCTCCACCGACGCGTCCGGCGAGGCCGACGTGCCCATCGACGTCGACGAAGAGGCCCTCGGTGAGCACGAGATGGTGGTGCAAATCGACGCCCCCGAGGGTGAGCAGGTGGTGCGCGCCGCGGTGGTGGTCGAGCGCGCGACCAAGGTGCTCGTGACGACCGACAAGCCCCTCTACCAGCCCGGTCAGATCATCCACCTGCGCGCCCTGGCCCTGCGGCGCCCCAGCCTTCAGCCCGTCGCCGAGGCCCCCCTCGTCTTCGAGGTCTTCGACGGAAAAGACAACAAGGTCGAGCGCTTGACGCTGACCACCGATGACTTCGGCGTCGCCCACGGCAAGTTCCAGCTGGCCCGCGAGGTCAACCAGGGCCGCTACCGCATCAGCGCCACGCTCGACGGCGTGACCACCGAGAAGACCGTCACGGTCGAGCGCTACGCGCTGCCCAAGTATGACGTCGACGTGCAGCTCGATCGCGAGGTCTACCTGGCCGGAGCGCACCTGCGCGGCACGCTGACGGCGCGCTACTTCTTCGGCCAGCCGGTGCAGGGCGGCCGCGTGCGGCTGGTCGCCTCGACCTTCGACGCGGGCGAGTCCGTCTTCGCCGAGCAGCAGGGCGCGACGAACGAGGACGGCGTGTACGCCTTCGAGCTCGACCTGCCCCAGTACGTCGTCGGCCTGCCGCTCGAGCAGGGCGGGGGTCTGGTGCAGCTCGCCTTCGAGGTCACCGACGCCGCTGGCCAGAGCCGGCAGGTGGCCAAGACGCTGCGCATCGCGCCGGCCGCGCTCGAGGTCTTCGTGGTGCCCGAGAGCGGCGCCGTCGTGCCCGGGGTGGCCAACCGCTTCCTGGTACGTACGCTCGACGCCGAAGGTCAGCCGGTGGCGGCCAACCACGTGATGACCCTCGAGGGCAACGCGCTGGCGGCCTTCGACACCGACGCCGACGGCCTGGGCCACGTCGAGGCCGTGGTGGTGGGTCCCACCGTCGTCGCCGACGTGGTCAGCACCGACGGCGAGGGCAACGAGGTCACCAACCACTTCGAGTGGGTGGCGGGCCAGACCACCGGCGCGGTCCTGCTGCGGACCGAGCGCGCGCTCTACCGCGTGGGCGACACGCTGCGCGCCGAGGTCTTCGTGGCCGGCGCCCGCGACCGTGTCTACTTCGACGCCATCGTCGCGGGCCAGACCGTGCTCACCCGGACCCTCGAGCCCGACGCGTCGGGCCACGCCGTCGTCGACCTCGATCTGAGCGGTGACTTCGCCGGCGCCGTGCGCCTCGACGCCTACACGCTGGCGCTGGGCAGCTCGCTCCGCCGCGACACGGCCTTCGTCTACGTGAACGCCGCCGACGACCTGCACATCGCCGTGAGCACCGACCGCGAGGTCTACGCCCCCGGCGACGAGGCCCAGGTCACCTTCACCGTGACCGACGGCGAGGGCCTGGCGCGCGCCGCGGCCATCGGCCTGCAGATCGTCGACGAGGCGGTCTTCAGCCTGCTGGAGTTCCGCCCCGGGCTCGAGCGCACCTACTTCCGCCTCGAGGGCGAGTTGGCCGCGCCGCGCTACCAGATCGGCGTGCCCGGCCTCGCCACGTTGGCCGGCGATCCAGGCGCGCCCGACGACCCGGTCGCCCAGGACGAGGCGCGGCTGCTCTTCGCGGCCAGCGGCGACGTGGCCGGTCCGGCCATCGCGGTCAACACGCACCAGGCCGCGCAGGGGCGCGTGCTGCAGGTGGTGACGCCCGCCATCCAGGGGATCGTCGACGAGGTGGCGGCGGCGCTGCAGGCCGATCTCGGCGTCGGCTTCGCGGACGAGGCCGCGGTTCGGATGCGCCTCGCGACCGAGCGCCGCTATGACCCGTGGGGCCAGCTGATCGACATCACGGTCGAGAACAACCAGGCGCGCTTCCACAGCGCGGGCCCCGACGAGCGCGCCGACACGGCCGACGACGTGACCATCGTGCGCAACACCTACTGCGACCTGCTGGGTCAGTGCCCGCAGGCCGGGGGCGACTTCGACGCCGACGGTGAGTTCGCCGGGGGCGGCCCCGCCAACGAGCCGGGCGCCGCGCCGCCCGCCGACCGCGACGACGAGGGCGGCGGAGGCAACGCGGCGCCGCGCGTGCGCCGCGACTTCCCCGAGACGCTGCTGGTGCAGCCCGCGCTCATCACGGACGGTGACGGCGTGGCCACGCTGACCGTGCCGCTGGCGGACAGCATCACGACCTGGCGCCTCTCGGCGCTGGCCAACGCGCGCGCCGGCCTGCTGGGCAGCACCGACGCCGGCATCCGGGTGTTCCAGGACTTCTTCGTCGACGTGGCCTTCCCCGCCACGCTGACGCGGGGCGACGTGTTCACCGTGCCGATCGCGCTCTACAACTACCTGGACCGCCCGCAGACCGTGCGCGTCGAGGTCATGGACGCCGACTGGCTGACGATCCTCGGCGACGCCGAGCAGGTGGTTCAGCTGGCACCGGGCGAGGTGGCTGGCATCGAGCTCCCGGTGCAGGTGGACCGCGTGGGCGTGCACCCGCTCACGGTCTTCGCCTACGGCGAGGCCCTGCAGGACGCGGTCGAGCGGACGGTCGAGGTCGTGCCCGACGGGCGCGAGGTGCGCAACAGCTGGAGCGGCCGCCTCACCGAGCCGGTGCGCCGGGAGGTGACCCTGCCGGCCGAGGCCATCGAGGGCTCCGGCAAGCTGCTCGTGAAGCTGTACCCCGGTCTGTTCTCGGCGGTCATCGAGGGGCTCGACGGCATCCTGCGGATGCCCTCGGGGTGCTTCGAGCAGACCTCGTCGACCACGTGGCCCAATGTGTTGGTCACGCGCTATCTGCATGAAACCAATACGCAAACGCCAGAGATCGAGGCCACGGCCAACGGCTACGTCAACACCGGCTACCAGCGCCTTCTGACCTTCGAGGTGAACGGCGGCGGCTTCGAGTGGTTCGGCAACGATCCGGCGCACACGGTGCTCACGGCCTACGGCCTGCTCGAGTTCGTCGATATGGCGCAGGTGCGCACGGTGGACGAGGCGATGATCGCGCGGACGCGGGCCTGGCTGCTGGGCCAGCAGCAGGCGGACGGTCACTGGGAGGTCAACGGTCGCGGCCTGGACGAGACCGGCAACCTGAGCGATCCCGTCACGGTGACGGCCTACGTCGCCTTCGCGCTGGCCGCAGCGGGCGAGACCGGCGCGCCCATGGATCACGCCCGGACGTGGCTGCAGGGCCACCTCGATGGCATGGGCACCTACACGCTGGCGCTGACGGCCAACTTCCTCGTGGCGCTCGATCCCGGCGCGCAGCTCACCGGCCAGGTGCTCGACACCCTGGCGAGCGCGGTGGACGCCAGCCTGGGCGATCACTGGCAGACCGACGAGCAGACGACGACCTACGGCCAGGGCGAGCCGGCCTACATCGAGACGACGGCCCTCGCCGCGCACGCCCTGCTCAAGGCGGGCAGCCACGGCGACACGTCGAGCGCGGCGCTGACGTGGCTGGTCGGCAAGAAGGACAGCTACGGCACCTGGGGCTCGACCGCGGGCACGGTCTGGACCATCAAGTGCTTGCTCGAGGCGCTGGCGGGCGGGCGCGACGAGGCGGCCAACGCGACGATTCGGGTGCTGCTCGACGGTGTCGAGCGCGCGACCTTCCAGGTGCTGCCCGACAACAGCGACGTGCTGCGGCAGGCCGACCTCAGCGAGTGGCTGGCGCCCGGAGAGCCGCAGCTGGTCGAGATCGAGATCGAGGGCCAGGGCAGCTTGCAGTACGGCATCGTGCAGGCCTTCCACGTGCCCTTCGATGGGCCGGCCCCCGGTGAGGGTCCGCTCCACATCGACGTGACCTACGACCGCACCACCCTCAGCGTGGACGACACGGTCACGGTGAGCGTGGACGTGCGCAACGACAGCCTCGAGTTCGCCGACATGGTGATGGTCGACCTGGGCATCGCGCCGGGCTTCTCGGTGCAGACGGCCGACCTCGACGCGCTGATCGAGCAGGGCGTCTTCCGCAAGTACGACCTGACCGAGCGGCAGCTCCTGCTGTACTTCCAGGTGATCACGCCCGAGAACCCGGTGCACTTCGAGTACCGCATCGTGGCCCGCAACCCGATCCGCGCCCAGGCGCCCGCGAGCCGCGTGTACAGCTACTACAACCCGGACGTGGGCGCCGAGGGCGAGCCCATCGACATCGAGGTGGAGTAACCGGGCAGCGCCCCTTACTGCCCCGGCGGCACCGGGCCGTCGTGCAGCCACACGATGCCGGTCAGGCTGGGGGAGCCGTCGGGCGCACCCGACGACCACCCGGTGTCTTCGCGCCGGCTCAGATCCCGATCGTGGATGTAGACGCGGCTTCCCACGCTGCCCTCGACGGCGAGGTGCGTGCCGTCCAAGAACGGGATGAAGTAGTGTGGCGTCCAGCCGAACCAATCGGTGCGCTGCATCTCGCCGCCCCGCGCGTCGAACTCGATGAGCACGGCGTCGTTGCCCTGTTGGGCGAGCGCCACCACGTGGCCGTCGTGGCCGGTCCCGACCGCCTCGATCTCGCCCCACTCCACCGAGCCGACGATGCGGGGCTCGGCGCCGGGCTCCAGCGTGAACAGGTTGCGACCGCTGGGGTTGGTGACCACGAGGGTCGTGCCGTCGAGTACGCCGAAGCCCGACGCGCGGTGCGGATACCCATCCCCCCCGGGACCATCGAGTGCCGTCTCGTACTCGCCGAGCGCGTTCCATGCGTGCAGGCGCGGGCCGTCCTGGTCGGCGACCACGAGGCGGCGCGTCGGATCCCACGCGAGTCGGTGGGGGCACTTCTCGG
>CALBMW010000782.1 GCA_937896275.1 uncultured Myxococcales bacterium | reverse complement strand
GCGTACATGTCGCCCGAGCAGGCGGCCGGCAAGGTGAACGAGGTCGACGCACGCTCGGATGTCTACGCCCTCGGCGCGCTGCTCTACGAAATCCTGACTTATCGGCCGCCCTTTCGCGGCAAGACCTTCCGGCAGACCCTGGCCGCGGTCCTCACCCAGCCGGTCGTCCCGCCGAGCCGGCGCACGCCCGAGAACAACGTGCCGGCTCGCCTCGAGGAGATCTGCCTGCGCTGCCTCGAGAAGGAGCCGGCGCACCGCTACGACAGCGCGCGCGAGGTGGTCGAGGCGCTCGAGCTGTACATGGCCGGGGTCGAGGATCTGGACCGGCGCGCTCGCCTGTCGGAGCTGAAGCTGCAGGAGGGCGTCGAGCTGGTCGAGGACTATACGCGGGCCCGCGGCATGGTCGAGCAGCTTCGCCATGAGCTGTGGGAACTCGAGTGGCCCGTCCTCGGGCACGAGCCCGTCGAGCAGAAGCGGCCGATGTGGGCCAAGCAGACCGAGGTCGCAGAGCATGAGGTGCAGATGCACCAGTTCTTCGCGGCGGCGGCGCAGGCGCTGATGGCAGCCTACGGCTTCAACCCCGAGAACGCCGAGGCCAGCAACGAGCTGGCGCGGCTCTACTGGTTCAAGCTGCGGGACGCCGAGACGGCCGACGACGAGGGCGGCTACATCTACTACCGGGGCTTGGTCGAGGCCTATAACCGGGGGCTCTTCGATGACCTCCTGCGGGGTGAGGGGCGCATCATCATCCGCTCCCACCCGTCGGCGGCCGCGGTCACCGCGGGACCCTTCATGGAGGTCGACCTTCAGCTGACCACGCTGATGGAGGACGATCTGGGGGTCACTCCGCTCAACAACATCCCCCTGTCGCAGGGCAGCTGGCTGATCCGTCTCGCGCTTCAGGGCTACCGCGACGTCGTCTACCCGGCGCGCGTCGAGCGGGGCGAGGTCACCGACGTGGCCTGCCGCTTCTTCACCGAGGACGAGATCGGCGCGCACTTCCTCTACATGCCCGGCGGGCGCTGCCTGCTCGGTGGCGACGACGCCTGTGCCTCGGCGCGCATGCGGCGGGTGGTCGAGGTGGGCGACCTGTTCGTGGCGCGCTACCCGGTGACCTGCGGCGAGTATCTCGCGTTCGTGCGTGAGCTCGACGCGAGCGATCCGCAGGCCGCTCAGGCGCGGGTGCCGCGGGTCAAGGCCTGGTCGGGCGGGCTGTGGCCGCGGGACGCCTCGGGGCAGTTCGCGCTGCCCGAGGTCGACAGCGAGGGCTTCCGCTGGGACCCCTACTGGCCGGTCCTGGGCGTCTCCTTCGATGACGCGCAGGCCTACTGTGCCTGGTACTCGGAACGCACGGGCGTGGCCGTGCGGCTCCCCACCGAGGAGGAGTGGGAGAAGGCCGCGCGCGGCACCGACGGCCGCCTGTATCCGTGGGGGCACCGCTTCGACGCCACGTTCTGCAAGATGGTCGGCTCGCGCGCGGGGCAGTCGATGCCCGAGCGGGTGGGCTCCTTCCCGGCCGATCAGTCGCCCTACGGCTGCTTCGACATGGCGGGCCTGGTCCGCGAGTACTGCGACAGCCCGTTCGGCGGTCACGAGTCTCTGCGGGTCGCGAAGGGCGGTAGCTACGCGACCACCGGCGACATCGGCTGCCGCGTCACCCACCGGCTCGCGGTCACGCCCGCGTTGCCCGCGCTGGACCACGGGTTCCGGGTCGTCCGCGATCCGCCCGTCGGCGCGTCGACGCACCGCCGCATGGTCCGCCCACGTTTCGACTGAGCGGGCGCCGCGCCTGCGGCCGGGGGGTCGCGAGCGGTCTGCCGGGGCCATCCGCCTCGGCCTCGACCGGCAGCCCGGCACTGCACTCGG
>CALBMW010000781.1 GCA_937896275.1 uncultured Myxococcales bacterium | reverse complement strand
GCCACGCTCCGAGATCGCCACGACCCACGCGCCGAGCGCCTGCTCACTGAGCGCGTCGGCTGGCTCGGCGCACGGCATCCCGGCGTCCGGCGCGCCCGCGTCCGGTGCGCCGGCTTCGGAGACGGCGGCGTCGATGAACGCCTGCGACGCGTCGCCGGGCCCAGCGTCCAGCGGCGCCGCGTCCGGGCGCGAGGTGCCCGACGCCCCGTCGTCACAGCCCGCGCACCCCAAGGCCACCGCCAGGCACCATCGAAGCCGCCCCATCGTTCACCCCCGAGCCGCGCCGTCGCCCCCGCCAGACTGGACCCCGGCGGGCCGGCCCCGCAAGATGCCACCGGCGTCGTCGCCCCCTCCCGGAGGCCCATTGACCGCCGCGTGCGCCCCCCGACCGACCTCGACGAGGTCGCCGAGGCGCCCATCGATCTTCAGGCGCGCTTGCCGGACGTCGAGCCCCGGGGTCCCGAACCGGCCCGATGGGGCAGGGGACCCGCGCCCGTGCCAAACGCCGCGTTGACACTCGAAAACCCGCGGTGTTAACTTCCCGCGCCGATCCGGCCCGGCCCGGTCCGGTCCCGTTGGTAGCAGCGCCAGGAGCCCTCGTGGTCAAGCGGATCAAGAAGCGGATCGAGAAGCAGGACGAAGACCTCGACACGGAGGGCAGCCTCGACGGGGAGGCGCCGCCGCCCGACCTCGGCGCGGAGCTGCAGTCTCTCGCAGAGGACGACTTCACGCGGCGCATCGCCAGCGGCTTCCAATGGGTGATCGAGAAGCGCGTGCTCCTCGCCGGCATGGCCGGCCTGATCATCGTCGGCGCGATCGCTTGGTCGGTCATGGCGCGCAGCGGGATCTCCAACGTGCAGGAGGCGTCGGCCGCCTTCTATGACGCGGCGCGCACCTACATCCAGGCGACCGAGGACGAGGCGCCCGCCGCGGGCGACGCCGCGAAGAAGGCGTCGCTGACACCGGAGGAGCGCCGCAAGCGCATCGAGCAGGCCAGCGGCGGCTTCGCGACGGCGCGCAGCACCTACGCAGAGCGACCCGTCGCCCAACTCGCGACGCTCGGCTATGCCGGCGCCCAGCTCGACCTGGGCAAGGCCGACGAGGCAGCCAAGCTCTATGGTGAGGTCGCCGGCCGATCCGAGGCGGACGCGCTGATCAGGGCCGTGGCCTTGCAGGGCCTCGCCGCCGCGCTCGAGGCCAAGGGCGACCGCGCCGGCGCACGCGAGGCCTGGACCAAGCTGGGCGACATCGATCGCGCGGCCTACGGGCTGATGGGCGGGCTGCAGGTCGGCCGTCTGCTCGAGATCGAGGGCAAGGGCAAGGACGCCCGGGCGCTCTACGAGAAGCTTCAGAAGGAGTTCGACGCGACCTTGTCGGACTTCTCCGGGCGAGGCTACAAGGCCGAGATCGAGCGCCGCCTCGCTGCCTTCGGGGACGCGACTTGACGCGAGCCGACGCTGCTGACGCGACCCCGCGTTGCCCGCGCGCCGCGTCCCGCCCCCTGCTCCCGCTCCTCGCGGCGCTGTTGACCGCTCTGGCGACCACGGGGTGTGGCACCTTCGGCGCGGCCGGAGACGAGACGCCCCTGACCGGCGTCTCCCAGAACCTGCAGCCCGTCCCGATGCAGCCTGCTTGGCGCCGCGTCGTGAATCCGGGAGAGCTGAGTCGAGAGCGCGCCGCCGAGCTGGCTGGCGCCGCCTATGACGCTCCCGGCAATCGGGTCGCCATCGGATCGGGCAGCGGCTACTTCGCCTGCCTGCGCGCGTCGGACGGCCACGTGATCTGGCGCAAGAAGGTCGCCGGCAGCGTGAGCGGGCGTGCGATCTTCGACGGCCCTGACGTCCTGATCGGCACCGACGACGGTGAGCTCATGGCGCTCGACGCGCGCACCGGCGACGAGCGGTGGCGCTACGTCGTCGAGGGCGCCGTGGTGCGGGCGCCGGTGGTCGCGCAAGGCCTGGTGGTGTTCGTCGACGGGACCAACGTCGTCTACGCCGTCGACCGGGCGACCGGTGCCTGGCGCTGGCAGTACCGGCGCGACCCGCCCGCGGACTTCGCGCTGATGGGCGAGGGTCGCCCCACCGTCGACGGTGACAAGGTGTTCGTGGGCTTCAGCGACGGCGTGATCGCCGCGCTCGCGCTCGAGGATGGCGCGGTGCTGTGGACGACGGACCTGGCGCCGGAGCACGAGCGTTTCCAAGACGTGGACGCGTCGCCGGTCGTGCAGAACGGCACGGTGTACGCGGCCTCGGTGGCGGCGGGGCTCTACGCCCTCGAGCCTGCCACCGGCGCGGTGCGCTGGACGCGACCGGTGCCGGGCATCGTCGAGTTGGCCGCGGCGGAGGGCGATCTCCTCGCGAGCATCGATCAGGGCCAGCTGCTGCGGCTCGACGGTGACGACGGCCAGGCCCGGTGGCGCGTGCGATTCCCCGGCAACGCGGGCGCGCCCGGCGCGGTCGGCCAGCTGGGGTCGTTGGTGATGGTGGGCCTGTCGCGCGGGGGCCTCTACTGGATCGACCTGCGCACGGGGCGTCCGATCCGGCGCTTCGGCCCCGGAAACGGCGTCTTTGGCCCACCGGTGGTCGGCGCCGACGGCAGCCTCTTCATGCTGTCCAACGGGGGCGTCTTCTACGCGTTCCGCCGGCCTTCCTGATCGCAGATCAGCGTTGCCCGAGGCGGCGCTTGAAGTCCTCGATCATCTCCACCGGGTTCGGATCGACGCCGTCGAGGACCGCGAGCCACCAACTCGCGAAGTCGAACAGGTGCAGCGCGCCGAATGCCCGTTCGATCGCATTATTGCCTTCAAGATCAACGACATCGACCGGAACCCCGTTGGCCTCCAGCGTCGCGCGCGTCACGTCGATGCGGCGTGACATGCGCGGCGAGACCGTCGGATCGCGCAGCATGACCGCCGCGAAGGGCGCGGGCAGGCGCGTGAAACCGCACATCTCGTTGTGGTTCATCTCGGGCAGCACAGAGGAGAACGCGGGGGTCTTGGCGTTCTCGTTCAGCTTGATCTTGGCCACGCGCGCGACGTCGGCGAAGGGGTGCGTGGCGTAGATCACGACGACGCGACCGCGCAGGCGCCGGGCCAGCGCACAGGCCCGGTCCTCGACGTCGGCGGCGGTACGCAGCGCCGCCGCCAGGGCCGTGAGGGCGGGCGCCGGATCGGACATCAAGCCAGCGTGGTGAAGCAGGCCGGCGAAGGCGCCCACGAAGAAGCCGGTGGCGGCGCGCGGTTGAAAGTCGTCCGCCGGACGCTCGAGGCGGACCCACGGCAGGTGGTCGCGCTGGGCAACCTCGGCGAGTCGGCCACCGGCGGTGACGACGGCGACGCGCGCACCCCGTGCCCGTGCGTCGTCGAGCGCCGACAAGGTCTCCTCCGTGCCGCCGCTGAAGCTCGAGGCGATCACCAACACGTCCGGGCCGAGCGCGTCGTCGTGCACGACGTAATCGCGTGAGACGGTCAACTCCAGGTGGGCGGCGGCGGGGTGCAAGCGAAGCAGATCGGCGGGGAAGGCGCTGCCGCCCATGCCGCAGACCACGACGCGCCGAACCCCGCGCAGCGCCGCGCCAGTCTCGCCGGCGAAGCCCAGGCCAGCCGCGAACTGCTCGGGCAGCCCACGAATCGACGCGAGCATCTGCTCGCCCAGGGCGACGTCTTCGCTAGTTGACATAATGCACCTTGTGCGACGTTAGCCCAGTGCGACGTTAGCCCAGTGCGACGTTAGCCCAGTGCGACGTTGGCCCAGTGCGACGTTGGCCCACCGACCTGGACCCTGCACGACCTTGGCCCGATCGGACGAAACGTCGCTCAGCCGATCTCGATGAACAGCTGATTGATGATCTTCTGCAGGTCCTGTTGCTCATCGCGTTCGAGCCACTCGCGTGCGGCGAACATCTCGAAGAACAGCAGCTCGTTGAGTGCCTGCGAGAGGAAGCTGACGCGGTTGTCCATCTGGTTCTGTTGCAGGTTCTGCAGCAGCCGCTCCTTGTCGAGCCGGCCTTCCTCATCGAAGGTCACGTCGTGGAACAACTCGACGAAGCCGTAGAACTGCAAGAAGGTCTCGAGGCCTTGCTCGAGCGCGTCCTGCCGTCCATGCCGGCTGATCGCCTCGTAGATGCGCTGAAAGACCGAGTTGAAGGTGTCGACCATGTTCGACATCTCGGTCGTGACGTGGTCCGCGTCCAGGCCCTGCGTCGAGTAGTCCCGCTCCTCGAGCACCTGAACGTGGCCACCACTGACCAGGTGGAACAGCAGCTTCATCGTCTCGAAGTCGCCCAAACGACTGTGGCGGGTCAGATCGGCCACCGTCTGCGGATGTTCGAGGATGGCCAGCAGCGTGGCCCCCTTTGCGTCGGGCGCCACGGCGCCTGATGCACCGTCGACCCGCACCACACGGCTCTGCGGACCCGCGATCTTCTGTCGGAAGTACGCCATCTCGTCGAGCCGCCGCAGGCCCTCCATCAGCATCGACTGCGCGTTGAGCGACAGCGGGCTCGGCAGCGCGTCCACGTCGAAGCCGGTGAGGAAGAAGTCGCCGCGCTTGAACAGCAGGACCGAGTAGAAGGTCTCCTCGACCTGCCTGCGCACATAGACGTACAGGTCGGCTTGGTTGATGACCCCCTTGTCGAGCAGGTAGTTTCCCAGCGGCCGTCGGATGCGGCGGGCCTCCTCGAGCGCCTGATCGAGCTGATCGCGCGTGAGGGCACCGAAGCGGTACATGATCTCGCCGAGCCTGTCTTCGATCCGATTGGACGAGGCCCCGCGCACCTCACCGTTCTTGAAATACAGGCACTTGCGCACATCGTCGACGACGAACACCAGGTTGCCCGACAGCTTGGCCGAGTTGACGAAGTTGATCACTTCGATGGTCGAGCCCATCCCCGCGATGTCGCCCTGAAGGATGATCGGGTCCCTCAGCTCCTCGAGCGGCGGCACCTGTGGCGCGCGCTGAAAGTGCAGCAACGAGCGATCCGAAGGCAGATGCGTGTACTGCCCGACGTACTCCTTGAGCGCGTCGCGCAGGCCCGCGCCGAGCACCGTCACGCGGCCGGTGTCGTCGATCTGCAAGTAGCCCGCGGCGGGGTCTTCGCGCCGGCTCATCAAGTCTTCTTCCGCCCGAAGAGGCCCTTGATGCCCTTCTGCTGCCCGGACTGCCCGGTGCGCCGCTTCAGGAACCGCAGCTCACTGGCCGCCTGATCGTTGTGCGGGTTGATCGTGAGGGCCCGCCTCAGCGCCTCCTCGGCCTTCTCCAACTGATCCCCCATTCGATAGACCATGCCCAGATAGAGGAAGGGCGTGTCCAGCTTCTCGAACTTGCCGCAGATGTCCTCGAGCGTCTCGCGCGTGCGCGCCAGCAACTGCGGCGCGAGTCCGCCGCGCGCCAGGACGATCTGCAGCTCCGCGAAGGCGCGCCCGGCGACGCCGATCGGGTCGTCCGTCGCGACCTGCAGCGCCTCGTCGAAGCGCTCGAAGGCGGCCTGTGCGTTCCCGTTCTTCAGCAGCTGAACGCCGTTCTTGATCAGCGCCTCGGCCTTGAGGTGGGCCTTCATGTCGACGCCGCTGCCTGAGGAAGGCGCGCTGCGCCCGGCCGCCTTGGCACGGCGACCCTCCTCGAGCTGCAGATCATACTCGCGCCGCTGCGCCGGGTCGGTGAGCACCTCGTTGGCTCGATTGACCTCGATGAACACGAGCTGGATCGCGGTGGCGTCGGCCTCGTCTATGTCGTAGCGCGCGAACCGATCGGCGTGAAAGTCGCGGGCCTTGGACCGAAAGGCGGTCCTCATCGCGGCCTCGTCCGCGGTGACGGCGACGCCGAGCACCTCGTAGTGCGTCTTCCGGTCGGGGCCCTCGAGCAGCGGCGCGAGCGCCCGGGCCTCGACCAG
>CALBMW010000780.1 GCA_937896275.1 uncultured Myxococcales bacterium | reverse complement strand
ACGCGGGGCCGCCGACGGGACGGTGCCGAGCGACGCCGCGGTCGGTGACGACGAGTCGAGGGACGCCGAGTCGGGGGACGCTGCGGTCGCCGACGCCGGGCCGACTCCGCCCGCCGCCGACGCCGGGCCCCCACCCACGACGCGCCCCGAGGCCTGCGGAGAGGCCATACGCTTCGCGGTGGGGCCGGAGGGCGCCTCGGTGACCGTGGGCGCGGCGGGCGGCGCGCTGATCGACACGCGCGTCGAGGTGCCGTCGGGCGCGCTCGCCGCGCAGATCGATCTCACGGTGTCGTGCGCCGGTGAGTCGATCGTCGACCAGCAGCGCCAGGTGGCCCTCGGTCCGCCGACGCGCGTCGAGGCCGACGCCCCCACCCCGCTGGGCGCGGCGCTGCGGGTCACGCTGGTCTTCGACGCAGCCTCGCTGCCCGCCGGCGTCCGCCCCGACCACCTGCGCCTCTACTGGCAGCCCGACCGCTACCCCTATGTCGCCGAGCCGCCGATGCTGAACCCGGTGATCAACCTGCGCGCGGGCACCGTGAGCGTCGACACCCCCGGCCTGGGCGTCTTCCAGCTGGGGTACCCGCCCGACGCCGGCGAGCCGATCCTGCGACGATTCAGCTTCCGCGCCGTGACCGGCATCAGCATGGGCGCCGGCGCGGCCGCCTACCTGGGCACGAAGTACCCCGACGCCTTCGACTACATCGCGCCGCTCGGCGGACCCACCGACTGGCCCTACCTGCTGCGCTACATCGGTGAACGCCTGCTGGGAGGCTTCTGCCGGGCCGACAGCCCCGAGGGCGCCGGCGCCTGGTGCGGGCTGCCGCCGCCCACCGAGATCTATGAGCACCCGAGCACCTACGAGGATTGGTTCTTCGCCGACAGCGGCGGCGCCTTCGACCGCGACGAGTACGTGCAGATCTTCCAGGACCTGGGCTACGCCTACGGCAACCCCTTCCTCTACAACACCGAGAGCCCCTTCCTGCCCCCCGGCATGCCGTCCTCGGAGCTGCTGCGCCCCAAGGGCGAGCGCTGCGCCGCGGAGTGCCGAGGCGAGGACTGCCCACCGGCCGATCAGCTCGCCGCGAGCACCTTCACCATCCCCACCGGCTTCTACGACGACGAGTACAACCCCGACGGCGCGCTCCCGGTCATCGCCTATTGCGACGGCGAGGGCGGCCCGACGCTGGGGCTCTTCGACGACACGGTCGCCCACCGCGAGCCCATCGAGGTGCTCTACGCCGTGGACGTCAACGGCAACGGCCGCCGCGACGCCTTCGAGCCGGTGATCCGCGACGCCTTCGAGCCTTACGCCGACCTGGGGTGCGACGGCGTCCCCAGCGCGCTCGAGCCGGGCTACGATCCCGTCACGGCGCCCGATCCGGCCGGAGACGACTACGACTGGTATCGCAACCCCAACGGCACGGAGGGCAACGCGCTCTACGACGGGGCCCCCGACTGTGCCCGTGTGGCGGGCGGGGCCGTCGACGAGAGCGCGGCCGAGCCCTACGAGGACGTCGGGCTCGACGGCGTGGCGGACACGCCGCAGGCCGAGGCGGGCGGCTACGACTGGGGAGAGGGCAACGGTCGCTTCGACACGAACCCCAACTTCCAGCGCTTCATGGACCGCTCGGGCGGCCTGATCTTCCGGTCGCTGTCGGACGAGGACAAGGCGCGCATCCGCGTGTGGAGCGATGGCGGGATCCGCGACATCTTCAACTTCGCCAACTCGACCGCGCACATGATGGGTCGCTTGCAGGGCGCGGGGCAGAACGTCCGCGTCTACGACGACTTCCCCCGCATCATGCCGACCTCGGATCCGGTCTTCCTGCCCAACGTCACGCGCCCCGATCCCTTCGGTGCGTTGGGCCAGAGCGTGCTGATTCGCTACGGGGACCCCGACGCGGACGCGTTCGCCATCGAGATGGGCGACGGCGCGCACGTGGGCACGATTCCCCAGGCGATCAACCGCTTCATGGCGATGTTCGACTGGCTGCACAACCGGTGGCCCACGGGTGACTGGACGCGCATCGCGCCGCCCTTCGCGCGCGAGGACAAGATCGAGTTCTTCTTCGCCCGGCGCTTCGGCAAGACCTATCGCTACGGCATCAGCCTGCCGCCGGGCTACGGGCGCGAGGAGTACGCCAACGTGCGCTACCCGGTCGTGCTGCTGCTGCACGGCTACGGGCAGGGGCCGGAGGATCTGCCGGTGGCCGGGGCGCTGCTGGCCGAGTCGATGTCGAAGGGCGCCTGGCAGAAGACGATCCTGGTCTTCCCCGAGGGCTTCTGTGGTGACGCCGATCGCTACCAGTGCAACGACGGCATCGACAATGACGGCGATGGCTACGTCGACTCGGGTTACGACCGCCTGCGCCGACGCGCCTGCACCGTCACCGCCGACTGCAACGGCGACTACACCTGCCGACCGAGCCGGGACCCAGCCCTCGGCAGCTTTTGCTGCTCGCCCGAGTGGGCGGACTGCGGCCCGCCCGAGGCCGACACCTGCGGCAACGGCAAGCACGGCCGCTCCGAGGACGGCGCCCAGGTGACGCTCTGCAGCGACGGGGTCGACAACGACCAGGACGGCCTGACCGACCTCGACGACGAAGGCTGCATGGGCGACGCGCGCCAGGACGCCGAGGCCGACTGCAAGCAAGGCTCGTTCTACACGACCCACGTCGCGCGGCGCGACGGCACGCCGGGGGGCCCCGACTTCGAGGCCGCGCTCTTCGACATGCTCGCTCACATCGACGCCAACTACCGCACGCGGCGACCGGAGATGATCGAGGTGCCGCGCTAGCGCGAGCCCTCAGGCCGGAGGCTGAGCCAGCCTCGCGGCGCACCAGTCGATGATCGTGCGCGCGTCCATCATGGGCGTCAGCGGGTGGGGCGGCGGCACGATCCATCCACCCTCGGGCACCGGGCGCGCCGCCAGACGCCACGCCGCCTCGCGCAGGGGGGGGTCGATCTCGGTGTCGTCGGCCATCGCGCGCAAGTGGTGCATGAAGTTGGTGCCGTAGCCTGCGCGGGGCGCGACCGCCAGCCAGCCAGCGAGCGCCATGCCCGCCGCCCGCCGCGATCCCACGCGGGCCAGGCCGGCGTTGCCTTCGGCCCAGCCTCGCTCGGCGCCGGCCAACTCGACCTCGATCTGTCGCCCGCCGGTGAGCACCGTCATTGCCGTCCGATCTGCCGGCGGGCCTCGTACAAGGCCACCGCCGCACACTGAGCCAGGTTGATGGAGCGAATCTTGGGGTTGTCCATGGGGATGCGCACGTGGTGCTCGGGCCAGGCGTCGAGCACCGCGTCGGCGAGCCCCGTGGTCTCGGTGCCGAAGACCAGCGCGTCGCCCTCGGCGTAGGTCACGTCGAAGAAGCTGCGCTCGGTCCTCGTGGTGAAGAGCCACGGTCGGCCGGGCACGTCGAGCGCCTCGCTCAGATCCTCGGTGACGTGCAGGTCGATCCAGGGCCAGTAGTCGAGCCCGGCGCGCTTCAGGTAGCGGTCTTCGAGCGAGAAGCCGAGCGGCGCCACCAGCCACAGCGGGGTGCCGGTGGCCGCGCACAGGCGGCCGATGCTGCCGGTGTTGGGGGGAATCAGCGGGTGGACGAGGACGATGCGCACGCACGCTGCTTAGCATCTCGTGCGGCGCTGCGAAAGGTTGGCCGGGCGCTCGGCTGCGGGGAGTAAACACCGAACGCCCGGCCGGCGACTGGGTGGGTCTTCTGCGGACCCACGGCCGGCTCATGTCTGCAGTCTTGATTCACACGGACGCGACGGACGACTCACTCGGCCGGGCGGACCGCGTCCGAGCCGACGCAGTCGCGGCCCGCGGCGTTGAGGGCCGCGATCTCGTCGGCCAGCGACTCGGCGTCGACGTGACGCTGGCCGTCCAGGAAGCCGGGCTCGGTCAGCGCGCGCTCGGCGAAGGCCCGCACGCCGTAGATGGTCCAGTGCGCGAAGGGGCCGGCGTTGACGCGCGCCTGGCCCAGCGACGCGGTGCCCATCTTGCCGGCCTCGCTGTAGGCCAGGTTCAGCGCCAGCGCCGCGACCTCCGAGGCCAGGCGGTTGGTCTGCGAGGGCGTCGGATCGACCACCGAGGCGGCCATCGGCGCCGCGTTGGCCCGGCCGGGGAGGGCCGCCAGGACCGCCCGCGAGCCGCTCAGGACGAAGCGCACGTCGCCGGCGCCGAGGGTGAGGCCCGAGGGGAGCACATCGTCGAAGCTGCCCACCCACCGGCAGGACCCGGTCGCCTGGCAGGGGTCGCCCCAGAGGAAGGCATCGTAGGTACAAATCTCGCCATCGGCGAAGCGCTTGAACTCGTTGCTCGGCGCCGGGGTCTCGGCGACGGCGCCGTCGCGCGGGGGGACCTGCGGAGCCACCCCCCGGCCGAAGCCCGGCACCACGCCGAAGGCACCCTCGACCATGCCGACCTCGACCTCGGGGGTCATGCGGGCGTCGGGCATCCCCGCCTCCTGCGGCGCGGGCACCTCGTCGGCCTCGCCGCCCCCGATGACCACCACCGGCGGCGCGCCCTGGTGATCGTAGACCGGCGGCAGGTTGGCGGCCTCGTACTCGGCGCCCGGCACGCCGGTGGCACCCTCCGGCGCACAGGCCGCGGCCAGCGCAGCGATCAGGGTGGTCGTGGCGGAGGTACGGATCAGCGTGCGCAGACGAGTGTTCATGATGGCTCCCCGTGGTTGGCTTGGGCTGCCTGACGGCCGCCTCACCTGGCACCTACGGAGAGCACGCGTCGCGTGCTGAGAAACTGGGGTCGCCGGTCGGCCCCCCTGGGTGTCCGACGACACAGGTGGGCGGCGAGGGCCGCACGCGGTGGCGCGGGGCGCGCGCCATCGCGGTCACTTCAGCGGGTATGTGCGGGTGACGGGGCGACCCGGGACCAGCGCGACGACCCCGCCGGGACCACGCGCGACCGCCGTGTTGAGCACCGGCTCTGTGGGCACGACGGCGCGGCGCGCCCAGGGCAGGACCGGACCCGGCGAGAAGACGCTGACCTGCTTGCTGCCCTGCGCGACGATCTCCGGCGCCCCATCCCCGTCGACGTCGGCGGCGGTGAGCGCGAAGAACGTGAAGTCATCGGGGGATCGACCCACGGCCTCGACCACGGGCTTGCCCGCGGCGAAGCGCACCCGCTTCAGCGTCGCGCGGGCGTCCTTGCCGTAATTGGCCACCCACCCGTCGGCCACGTACAGGGTCGGCCCGACGTCGTCGCCCAGGCGCGCCACGAGCAGGGCGCGAACCCCCTGCTCAACGGGGACCCACACGAAGCCTGCGCCCAGATCGACCTTCAGGTCGCCGGGCTCACCCTTGGCGTCGCCATAGACGCGCCCCACCACCTCGTCGATCTTGCCGTCCCCATCCAGATCGCCATAGGCGCGGCTGCTCGCCATACGAACCGGCGCGCCGTCGCGGACGGCGCCGTCGGCCTCGAGGTGCCGCGTGCGGACGGTGTACTTGCTGTCGTAGAAGGCGAACG
>CALBMW010000779.1 GCA_937896275.1 uncultured Myxococcales bacterium | reverse complement strand
TGCGGGCTTCGCCCCGCCGGTGCCGGCCGCGGCCTTGGCCTCCTGCATGCCCTGCTTGGCTTCCTTGCCGGCGGCCTCGACCGCCTTGACGGCGTCCTGCTGCACGCTCTCGAGCGCCGCCCCGGCCTCCTTCATGATGTTCGAGACGTCGCCGGCCTTGGCCATGTCCGCGGCGTCGGCCGCGACCGCGGTCGCTGCCTCCTTGGCGCTGTCCGCGGCCTTCTTGCTGACCTCGCCCATCCCCTTCTGCGCCGCGGTCGCCGCGTCGCCGAACTTGGTGCCGGCCGCCTTGGCCTCCTCCATCGACTCCTTGAACGCGCCGGTCACCGCGCTCGCCGCGGCCGCCAGCTTCGCCTTCGGATCCATGTTCGAGCTGGCCGCCGCGTTCACGCCGGCGAGGCCCTGCTGCAGCCCGCGCTGCGCCGACTCCTGGATGTTGCCGACGCCCTGCTTGACCACGTCGCGCATGTTGTCGACCTGGCGTCCGGCCTCGGCCAGCATCTCGGTGCCAGCCAGCTGGAGCTCGTCGCGCGCGCCGGTGATGCTGGCCGTCGCCTCTTCGACCCGCTCCTTGACCTTCTCCTCGATACCCTCGGAGATCTCCTTGAGCCGCTCCTTGAGCTGCGGGAGGAACTGGGTCTTGAGGTACTTGATGATCTCCTTCGGCATCAGATCGCCGTCGAGCAGATCGCTCAGCATCTGCAGCACGTCGGAGAGCATCGGGTTGCTCTCCTTGACGCGCTCCGCGTAGCACTCGAGCAGCCCCGCGAGCAGGTCGCGCACGTACTCCTCGAGCTGCGGCAGGATCACGTCCTTGAACCGGTTGATCCACATCCGCGGATCCTTCACCGGCTCCAGCGCGGCCTCCAGATCGGCCAGGTGCGCCTCGATGGTGCCCTTGGCGTCGTCGAACAGCGCCGTCGCCTCGTCGAGCTTGAACTGGTGGTCATCGACCACCTCGCTCTTGAACTTCTCGGCGTGCGCCTTGACCTCGCCCTCGAGCTCCAGCCGCAGCGCCTTGAGCCGCCGCTCGCCCTCCTCGGGCGTCAGCTTGTTCTCTTCGAGGATCTGCTTGGCCTCGGTCTCGAGGCGCTCCTTGAGCTTCTTCAGCTCGTCCTCGCCGGTCGCCAGGATCTGCTCGTACATCTGCCGCAGGCACCCCGACGTCTCTTTCAGCGTCTGGGTGTGCTCGGTGATGACGACCTCGACCTGCTGAACCGTCGTGGTCTGCAGCTTGCTCAGCTCGATCCGCAGGAGCCGCAGCTGCGCCTCGAGCGTACGGATCTCGATGAGGAGCGCGTCATAGCGCACCCAGTCGGCGATCCAGATGCGGTCCGCCTCCCAGCCATCGGCCATCTCCGCCTTGATCAGCACGTGCCGGTTGCGGCGCCACCAGTCCTCGTCGGACTCGCCTTCCTCGCGCGGGAGCTGATCGTGCTCGCCACGGGCCACGGCCTCGAACTTGCCCGCGAGCGCCGGGTTCTCCGCCTCGAGGGCGGCGATGACGGCGTTGGCGCGGTTCTCCGAGAGCGTGTCGTTGTGGGCGTCGCTGGCCCGCACGTCGGCGTACCCGAAGACCTTGAACTTCTCGGCGTGCAGCGCCTCACCCAGCCGCGCGGCCAGCTCCGCGAGCTTGCCGGCCTGGCTCGGCTTGATGTCCCACTTGTCGGTGTCGAAGAGGATGTCGGCCTGCAGGTCCTCGATGATCTTGTCGGTCCAGTCCTCGAAGAGCCGGTTCTTGTCCGCCCTCCACGCCTCGGGCAGGCGCCCGTTGCGCTCGCTCTCCTTGGTGGGGAACTCGTCGTTTCCGGTCTCCCAGGTCTCGCCGTCCTTCTCGCGGGGTTCCTTGTCGTTCCACACGCGATTGAGGTGCGCAGCGGACAGGTTGTACTGCCCGAGGATCTCGAGCAGCGGCGCGTCTTTGGTCACGAGGTGCAGGCTGCCCATGCGCGCCTCGGCCTGACCGGCCTGCGCGATCTCGAGCTTGTGGACGGCCTCGTAGATCTGCGCCAGCAGCACGTCGATGGCCGAGGTCGCCTGCGTCGACTGCTGATCGATGGTCACCGTGAGCTGGGTGGTCTTGTCCCCGTGCTCCTTCAGCTTGTCGATGGCCGCCTTGATGCGGGGCAGGTAGCGCTTCTTGAGCTGATCGAGGAACTTCAGAAGCCGCTTCTTGGCTTCTTCGATCGCCTTGTTCTTGAAGTCGTTGAGGATGCGGATGCCGATGCTGACGATGACGTCGATCGCCTCGCGCACGATGCTCTCGGCCTCGTCGACGAAGGTCTCGATCGCCTCTCGGCTCTCCTCGAGGGTCTCCTCGATGTTGGACCGCGTGTCCTCGTACAACCTGACGAAGCGCTCTTCGGTCTGGGTGGCCGTCGTGGTGACCAGGTTCACCACGCCGTTGACCAGCCCCATGACGTCGCTCTCGACCTCCTTGGCGACGTTCTCGAAGCGCGCCTTGGTGTCGTTGATCAGCGCCTCGACCTGCGTCTTGGCGTCCTCGATGAAGGTCTCGCCCGAGGTCTTCAAGTCGTCGACCGCGCCCTTGACCTTCGCCTCGCAGCTCTCGATGTAGCCCTTGCCCTTCTCGTTGATCAGCGAGTTGATCATGTCGCCGATCGCCTCGAACTGATCGGCGAACTCCTTGCTCTTGGTCATGATGTCGGACGCGATGGAGGGCGCGAGCGTGATCGCCAGCTTCACCACCTTGAGCGTCGACGCCTTGGCCACCCCGACCAGGATCTTGCCCTGAGCCTCGAACTTGGGCGCGTAGACCTTGACCTGCGTCTCGAAGTCGGACTTCAGCTTCTCGGCCGACTCCTTCATCTTGGTCTCGATCTTCTCGATCGCCTCTTCACCCTTCTTACGGATGTCGGGGATGACCGAGAGGTCCTCCTCGTACCCGTTGTCGATGAAGTCCTGCTCGGACTCGGCGTAGGCCTCCTCACCCATCTGCTTGAGCTCGCGGGCCTGCTTCTCGGCCTCGCGGGTCAGCTTGTCCTTGGTGTGATCGATCTGCTGGTTGAGCTCGGTGCCCATGTCGTCGACGGCGATGTCGACGCCCTTGTAGACCTCCTGGAAGCCCACATCGAGGGAGTCCTTGCTGGACTGGAGCATGTCGTCGGCGGCGCGCTTCACCTTGTCGAGCACGCCCTGGCAGAAGGTGCGCACCGTGTCGAGCAGGTTGTTGATCGAGTCGACCAGATCCTTGCGGGCCTGCCGAATCAGCGCGAAGCCGTCCTCGATGATCGTCCGCACCGTCTCCGACACGAGGTTCACCGCGTCGTCGAGCCGCTGCTTGAGATCGGCGGTGAGGCCCTCGGCGAGCTGCTGCGCCTGGTTCAGCGTGTCGTCGACGGCCGCGTTCACCTTGGTGACGATGCCGTTGACGGTCTGGCTGACCTGCTCGGGCAGCTGCTTCAGCGCCGCGAACAGCTCGTCGAAGGTGTCGTTGATCGCCTTGATGGCGTCAGTCTTCACCTTGTTGACCGTCTCGCGCGTGCTGGCGAGGACGGTCTCGATCATCGCCTTGGCGCTCTCTTTGAGCTCCTTGAGCGCCTCGTCGAACTCGCCCTCGACCTCGACGAAGACCTCGACCATCCCGGCCTTGGCCTCGAGGCCGGCCTTGATCTTGTCGCCGACCTGGTCGAGGACGTCGTCGATGCGCGCGAAGACCTCGTCTTTGACCTTGTCGACCTGATCGAGGACACCGTCGAGCGCCGTGCTGGCCTGCTCGAGCAGCTGATCCTTGGCCGTGTCGAGCTCCCCCTCGATGGAGGAGATCTGATCGGTCGCGGCCTTGGCGATCGTGTCGACCTGCCCCTTGACCTGCTCGATCAGCGGATCCTTGAGCGAGGTGACCTGGCCGGTGACCTGCGCAGGGATCCCTTCGATCGCCCCGAACACCGCTTGCATGGCGGTGTCGGCGGTCTCACGCAGGATCGGCGCCAGGGCCAGCAATGGGGTCTCGACGGCGCCGATCGCCGTGTCGATGCCCATCACCACCTTTTGCTTCGCGGCGTAAACCGTGTCGACGAACTTGTTGAGGCCGTCCTGCGCCTTGTCGATGATGACGTTCGTCTTCTCCTCGAGGGAGGCGAGCGCCAACTCGGCATCAGCGTGGGCCTTATCCAGAGCCTGACGGGCGTTCTTGCCCATCTGCGCCGGAATGCTGTCCTGGACTTCCTGCTCCTCAGCCATCGGCTGCTCCGCGTCGTCCGCCGGTCCACCACGTCAGGCCGGCCCGACGTCACGCGGTGAGGATCATCCCCACCTCGCGCGTCGCGCCGTCGCGCATGAACGGTTTCGGCCCATGTTGGACCGAGCGTCCACGGTGCGCAAGCCCACCCCCGGGCCTCCCGGGAGCCGCCTGTCGATCGTACCTATATTGAAAAATTCTGCTGCAATTTGAAAGTGCCTTTCGGCGCGGACGTGCGATTTCACCTCTTCGGGACCGCCAGGGGCCTTGTCGCGGGCCCAAGACGCCCGGCTCCGAGGCCCCGAAGTCGCCCATCCTGGTCCCCGCCCCCGGCCCCTGACCCCCGCCGAGCCGCCGCGCTCCGGCCGGCGCCACCCGGGATCGTCTCGCTGCCTCAGCCGGTTTCGCGTGCCGGACTTCGGTTCGAAGCCCTGGGGCGTCACCCCGATCGCGCACCGCACGTCGGCGTCCTTCTCTCCCGCGCGCCGCCCGACGCGCGGCCGGCGAGGAGGATCACGTCGACCGACAGCGGTGGATGGACAGCCGCGCGGCCATACGGTAGTCAATCCGGCGCACATGGAGATCAGTCGCCACACACCCGAGTTCGTCCTTCGGCGCCTGGCCGCCCATCCGGTGGCGCCCGACGCGCCGATCGCCGACGAGACCGCCGCGGCGGTCCTTTGGGCCGATATCTCGGGCTTCACGCGCCTCACCGAGCGCCTCGTCGCCGAGGGGCCGATGGGCGTCGAGACGCTCACCGAGTACCTCAACACTTACTTCACGCGCCTCGTGGCGATCATCCATGCCCACGGCGGGGACATCGTCCAGTTCGAGGGTGACGCGGTCCTGTGCGTCTGGCGCATGGAGGGCGACGCCTCGCTCGATCTGCTGGCCCTGCGCGCGCTCCAGTGCGCCGCCGACATCCAGCGCCAGATGCGCGATTATCCGGTGGGCGACGGCGTGACGCTGTCCCAGCGGGTGGCCGTCGGCGCGGGTCAGATGCGCTTCCTCTGGGTCGGCGGCGTCCTGGCCCGCTGGACGGTGGTGGCGGCCGGCGATCCCCTCCCTCAAGTGCAGCGGATCAGCCACAGCCTGCCGCCCGGCGAGGTCGTCGCCTCACCCGAGGTCTGGGCCCTGGTCGGCGCGCGCTGCCGTGGCCGCGTGCTGCCTGGAGGCGCCGCCCACGTGCAGGCCGTCACCGACGCGGTGGCGCCGCGCGCGCTCGAGCGCACCCTCCCCTCCGCGGAGGCCGAGCGGGCGGTCCGCGTGTTCCTCGCCGGCGCCGTG
>CALBMW010000778.1 GCA_937896275.1 uncultured Myxococcales bacterium | reverse complement strand
CCTTGGTGGCCTGGCGCTGGGCGTCGTTGAAGTAGGCGGGCACGGTGATGACCGCCTTCTCGATCTTGTCGCCCGTGTACTCCTCGGAGATGAGCCGCATCTCCTGCAGGATGATGCTGCTGATCTCGGGCACCGAGTAGACGCGGTCGCGCAGCTTGACCCGCGGATCGTCGTTGGGGCCTTCGACGATGGTGTAGGGCATCGTCTCGACCATCGTGCGGACGGCGGGCGAGGCCCAGCGCCGACCCATCAGTCGCTTGGCCGCATAGACTGTGTTGGTGGCGTTGGTGACTGCCTGACGCTTGGCGATGTGGCCGACCAGGCGCTTGCCGTTCTCCGACACCGCGACCACCGAGGGCGTCGTCTTGTAGCCGCCCTTGTTCGGCAGCACCACCGGCGTCCCCCCCTCGACGATCGCAACGCACGAGTTGGTGGTCCCCAGGTCGATGCCGATGATTCGCTCCATCGGGTCGCGTCTCCCTTTACATGCGCTTGACGGCCTTGAGGGCCTTCTTGGCTTCGTCGTTCTTGGGGTCGAGCTTCACGGCCTTCTCGAGCACGCCCACTGCCTTTTTTGCGAGGTTGACCTGCGCATACAATCGGCCGAGAAGCAACAGATAATCCACATTCTGGGGGTCGGCGTCGACCGCCTTTTGGGCCAACCGGGTGGCCGCGCGCAGGTCGTCGTCGTAGGTCACCATGAGCTCAGCGACGTGCGCACAGTACTCCGCGCGCGGGTAGATCTCGACGGCCTCGCGGTAGGAGATGATCGCCTCTTTGACCCTGCCCACCGACTCCTCCATGTACCCCCGCTTCCACAAGGTCGTGGCGCGCGACTGGAGGGCCTTCTCGTTCACCTTCTCGAAGGCCTGGTGATAGGTCTCGTTCTTGGGGTCATAGGTGACCGCGAGCTGCAGCGAGCTCGCCGCCGCGATGAACTGCTCGTCCTTGTACTGGCTCATGCCCTGCTCGTAGAAGCGCGCCGCCTTCTGGAGCCGCTCGGCGACCGGGTTGTTGGCGCCCGTGGCGCGCCGCGCCTTGGTGCGGGCCTCGAGCAGCTCGCGCAGATCGTCCTTGCGGCCGACGGCCTCGCGCAGCTTCGCCGCCTGAACCACGCGCGCGCGTGCCACGCGAAGATCGTCGAGGGCGTCGCGGTAGGCCGTGTTTCGGGCCTCGATCGCCCGCTTGTAGCGCCGCCGCAGCTCCTCGTCAGCCGCGAGCGCGTCGTGCAGCTCGGTGCCCAGCTTGAACAGCCTCTCGAGGCGCTCCTGGAAGGGCCCCACGTCCTTTCGGAAGTGCGCATCCGGGTGGAAGCGCCGGCTGAAGACGAAGTAGGCCTTCTTCAGCTCCTTCCGATCGTCGGTCGGCTCGGCACCAAAGAACTCGAAGTGGTCGAGCTGCCCCGTGGTCTGGGTGAGGAAGATGATCTCGCGCTTCTGGTCGAGCGACAGGTCGCAGCGGACGAGCAGCTCGCGGCGATCGAAGACGAAGTGCCCGAAGCGCCCCGAGCCCGGCTCGGCGAAGGGCCGCCCGGGCACGAAGCCCAGGCGCCCACGCGACTGAAGGTAGGCGACGTCCTCCGGGGCGACACCGAAGAAGGGCTCGGTGTCGGGGTTTCTGGCCTCGGCCATGCGGGGTCGAGGTGTCCCCCCGGAGGGCAAGCCCGGGCGCGGGCGCGGGTCCATGATCGAGCGCCGCGGACCGGTGGCCTCCTCGATGACGACGAGGCCCAGCGCGACCAGGCGCTCCAGCGCTCGCAACGCCTCGGCCTGTTCGAGGCCGCTCATCGCGCAGAGCTCCGCGACGTTGGCGACGCCATCGATGCGGGTCAGCACGAAGACCTCGCGACTGTCGAGATCGACCGCGGTGACGTCCGCCTCGAAGTTGCGCTGCGGCCTGTCCTCCCAGGCACCGAGTGACTCGCCCACCCTTGCTCCCACCCGCCGATCGGTCCCCCCCGGGCCCCGCCGCCGTGTCCCTCCGCGCCGCGCCAAGCCGCGACGACCAACCGGTCACCGCCCTGCGCACACGCCCCACTGTTTATCGGCTCGCAAGTCGCGCCGCAATAGGCCCCCCGGCCGGGTTGTCTCGCCGGCCCCGATTCACTAAAGTCCGCCACCGCTGATCAGGCCTAGAGGTCCTCAGAAGTGCCCACGCTGCATCGCGTCGTCTTCACGATCCTGCTCCTGGGGGCGCTCGCGCCCGCGGCCTGGGCGCAGGACGACGCGTGTCCCGCCGGCAACCTGCTGGCGGGCAAGCGCCCGGCCCGCAGCGAGGGCGCCACGCTCGTCGCCCGGCTGACCGACGACGTCGCCGCCGCCGAGGGCGACAGCTGGAACACCAACGCCACTGGGATCCTCGCGAGCAGCAAGGCCTTCGTCGTCTTCGATTTGGGGCGCGAGGTGACGGTCCGCGCGCTGCTGATGCAGGGCGACAACAACGACACCTACGACTTCTCCACCTCGCTCGATGGCCAGGCCTTTACGCCGCTCTGGACGGCGCCGATGCACCCGCTGCCGGGCATGCGCCTGCGCCTGACCCAAGGCCTCGACGCGCACGCCCGCTACCTGCGCGTCGGCGACGCCAAGGGCGACGACGCGTTCAGCCTGGGCGAGGTGCAGGCCTTCTGCCAGCAGCCGGCGCTGTGGCCACCCGCCCTGACCCTGATCGAGGGCAAGGTCAAGGGGGACGCCCGCACCGCGCGGCTGCACCGCCTGGCGCGGCAGAAGATCGTGGTGGCGGTGATGGCCGCGCTGCTCTTCGTCGGGCTGCTGCTCGCCCGTCGTGAGCAGGATCGGTGGGTTCGCTGGCTGGTCCCGGTCGCGGGCGCCGCGATCGTCGTCTTTGGAGCCTGGTGCGCGTGGGGCGGGGTCGGCGTGGCCTACGGCGTGGGTGCCGTGTTGGTCGCGGTGGCGGTGGTGCACCGCGCGGTCGGCGCGGGGCGCGACCGGTGGACCTGGATCGAGCGGGCGGCGCTGATCGGCGCCGTCGCCGTGTCGATCTTCGGGTGGACCAACTTCGGCACCTGGCACGGCGGCCGCGGGGTCCACTACCACGAGCAGTTCCACTACATGGTCGGGTCGAAGTACTTCGCCGAGGTCGGCTACGACCTGCTCTATCACTGCACCGCGGTCGCGCAGGACGAGGATGGCCATCGCGAGGAGCTGTTGGGCAAGAAGGTGCGGGTGCTGGCCACCAACGTGCTGCTCGGCTCGGCGAAGGCCATCATCGACAACCCCGAGCCCTGCCGGGCGAAGTTCAGCCCACAGCGTTGGGCGGCCTTCAAGCAGGACGTGCGGCTGTTTCGCAGCCAGATGGGCCTCAGCGGGATCGAGCGCTTCTACACCGACCATGGCTACAACGCGTCGCCGGCGTGGAACATGGTCGGCGGGTGGATCGCCAACCGGGGCTGGGAGAGCAAGATCCCGCCGTCGGAGATGGTCTACACGAACCCCAACCTGGCGGGGAAGACGGCCGCCGAGCGCGGGTCGATGCGGGCCCGCTGGGAGAAGGACAAGGAGCGCTTCATCGGCGAGGCGCGCCACTTCGCGCAGATCGACGGGGTGCTGTACCTCGCGATCCTGGGGCTGATCGCGTGGGCCTTCGGGCTGCGCGCGCTCGCCCTGGCGTGCGTGATTTGGTACATCGGCCACCCCTGGTCCTTCTACTGGACCGGCGGCGGCTACGCGCGCGCGCCCTGGCTCTTCATGGCCGTGGCGGGCATGTGCTTCATGAAGAAGGGCATGAGCGCGCTGGGTGGCTTCGGCATCACCTGGAGCATGTTGTTGCGCGTCTTCCCCGGGGCGCTCATCGGCGGCGTCGTCGCGCGGATCGCGTGGGGGGTGATCAAGGAGCGCCACATCAGCAAGGCGCACCGGCGGCTCATCCTCGGCTGCGTGGCGGCGGTGGTGTTGCTGGCCGGCGTGCCGCTGGCCGTGCCCTCCTCGGGGGGCGGCGACTACAAGGGCTTCCTGCACAACTCGATGAAGCACAAGGAGACGGGGCTGACCAACCACATGGGCATGCCCACGCTCTTTGCGTTCAAGCCGTCCTACCTGGGCCGCAAGGTGCGCAACAACGCCGAGGACGACCCCTGGGCGGTGTGGAAGCAGAAGCGCCACGAGGTGCTGCAGGCGCGCACCATCCCGTTCGCGGCGGCGGTGCTGGGGCTGTTCCTCCTGGTGGGCTACGTCGGCCGCCGACGCGAGGACTGGGAGGTCACCGCGATGAGCACGGTGTTCATCGTCGCGGGCTTCCAACTCACTTGTTATTACTACATTTTCTGCATCATGTTGGCGCCCCTGGCGCTCCAGCGGCTGCGCTACGTGATCGCCATCCTGGCCATGTGCGTGGCCACCCAGTTGGTGCACCTGGCCGGCGGGTGGATCGACGAGATGTATCTCAAGGAGTCGGCGCTGGTGATGGCCGCCTACCTGTACCTGCTGGGAGACATGGCCTGGGAGACGTGGCAGGCCGAGAAGGCCGCGCGCGCCGTCTCGCCGGGGGCAGCGTCACCCGAGGCCGGATCGTCCGAGGGCGCCGCGCCCGATCTCGGCGCGGCCGCGCCCGGCTGAGCGGCCGCCCGCAGTCAGTCGACCGGGCGCGGACCCATCAGCCACTCCAGCACCGCCTTCTGCGCGTGCAGGCGATTTTCGGCCTCGTCGTAGATGCGCGACTGCGGTCCGTCGATGACCTCGGCGGTCACCTCCTCGCCGCGGTGGGCCGGCAGGCAGTGCAGGAAGATGGCGTCCGGCGCCGCCAAGGCCATCAACGCCGCGTTGACCTGATAGCCGGCGAAGGCCCGCGCACGCTCCCGCGCCTCGTCCTCCTGACCCATGCTGGCCCAGACATCGGTGGTGACGACCTGCGCGGCCTCGGCCGCCTCGCGCGGATCCCGCACGATCGTCACGCGCGCCCCGCCGTCGCGCGCCGCGTCCAGGATGGCGGGCGCGGGGTCATAGCCCTCGGGGCAGGCCAGACGCAGCTCGAAGCCCAGGCCCCAGGCTGCGTTGATCCACGAGTGGGCCATGTTGTTGCCGTCGCCGATCCAGGCCACGCGCAGGCCGCCGAGCGCCCCGTGGCCGAAGGTCTCGGCGCAGGTCAGCAGATCGGCCAGCACCTGGCAGGGGTGCAGCAGATCGGTGAGCCCATTGATGACCGGCACGTCGGCGTAGCGCGCCAGCTCTTCGAGGGTGCTGTGGGCGAAGGTGCGGATCATGATGCCGTCGACGTAGCGGCTCAGCACCTTGGCGGTGTCGGCGACGCTCTCGCCGCGGCCGAGCTGCAGATCGTCCTTGCGCAGCATGAGCGTCTGGCCGCCCAGCTGGTGCATGCCCACGTCGAAGCTGACCCGGGTGCGGGTGCTGGCCTTCTCGAACAGCATCGCCAGCGTGCGGCCCAGCAGCGGACGGGTGGCGCCGCCGAGGCGGAGCATCTGCTTGAGGCCGCCGGCCCGCGCGATGAGGGCGCGCAGCTCGGCGGGCGTGAGG
>CALBMW010000777.1 GCA_937896275.1 uncultured Myxococcales bacterium | reverse complement strand
ATGGTGCGGGCGACCTGTGCGACGCGGACGACGACGGCGACGGCGTGGACGACGAAGCGGACGACTGCCCGCGCGTGGCGAACGGCGACCAGGCCGACCTCGACGGCGATGGTGCGGGCGACCTGTGCGACGCGGACGACGACGGCGACGGCGTGGACGACGAGGCCGACGATTGTCCTCGCGTGGTCGACCCCGAGCAGGTCGACCTCGACCACGATGGCATGGGCGACCCGTGCGACGACGACGACGACGGCGACGGCGTGGACGACGCCGCCGACAACTGCCCGCGGCTGGCGAACGCCGAGCAGCTCGACGGCGACGGGAACGGCGCCGGCGACGCGTGTGACGGAGACGACGACGGCGACGGCGTGGATGACGAGGCGGACAACTGTCCGCACGTCGCGAACGGCGGGCAGGCCGATCTCGACGGCGACGGCGTCGGCGACCGGTGCGACGACGACGATGATGGCGACGACGTGGGAGACACCTTCGACGTGTGCCCGGGCGTGGCGGACGCCGACCAGACCGACACCGACGGGGATGGCATCGGCGACGCCTGCGACCAGGACGACGACGAGGACGGGCTCAGCGACGCGGACGAGGACGAGGCGGGCACCGATCCGCTCGATCCCGACAGCGACGACGACGGCATCGCCGACGGGCCCGAGGCGCACGGAGACGCGGGCTCCGACCCTCTCGATCCGGACAGCGACGACGACGGCCTGTGCGACGGACCGGCGGACGTCGAGGGCGTGTGCGCGGCGGGTGAGGATCTCGACGCCAACGGTCGGGTGGACGAGGGCGAGACCAACCCCGTCGACGCCGATAGCGACGACGGCGGCGTGCCCGATGGCGCCGAGGTTCTCGAGGACGGGACCGATCCGCTCGACGCCAGCGACGACCGCCCAGGCGACGCGGACGGCGACGGCGTGTCCGACAGCGAGGAGCTGCGCCTTGGCACCAACCCCAACCTGGCGGACACCGACGGTGACGGGATCGACGACGGCGACGAGATCGAGCACGGGACGAACCCCCGCGATCCCGACACCGACGGCGATGGCCTCTGTGACGGCGCCCAGACGGTGCCCGAGCGTTGCGTCGCCGGCGAGGACCTCGACGGGGACGGCGCGCTGGGCGAGGGCGAGACGGACCCGCGCGACGCGGACACCGACGACGGTGGCGTGGACGATGGGGCCGAGCGGGCTGCCGGCACCGATCCGCGGGACGCAAGCGACGACGAGGAGACCGACACGGACGGCGACGGCGTATCGGACGAGGAGGAGGACCGGGACGGCACCGACCCCGAGAACCCGGACAGCGACGGTGACGGGCTGAGCGATGGGACGGAGCGTCGCGGCGGGACGGATCCGTTGGACCCGGACACCGATCACGATGGTCTCTGCGACGGCCCGGCGAGCGTCGAGGCTGTCTGCGCCGCGGGCGAGGATCTGAACGGGGACGGCGTGGTCGACGCGGACGAGACGGATCCGCGCGACGGCGACACCGACGGCGACGGCGCGGGCGACGGCGACGAGGTCGACGCCGGCACCAACCCGCTGGATCCGAGCGACGGCGTGGTGAGCGATCGCGACGGTGACGGCCTGAGCGATGGCGACGAGGGCCGGCTGGGCACGGACGCCGACGACGCGGACAGCGACGACGACGGTCTGAGCGATGGCACCGAGGTGAACGGCCGCAACCCCACCGATCCGACGAACCCCGACACCGACGGCGACGGCCTGTGCGATGGGCCGGCGACGTTCGAGGGCGGGTGCGTCGAGGGTGAGGATCGGGACGGCGATGGTCGGGTGAGCGTCGGCGAGACCGACCCCAACCTGGCCGACAGCGACCGCGGCGGCGTGAACGACGGCGCCGAGCTGGCCGCGACGCACCCGACCGACCCCTTGAACGCCGCCGACGACGACACCGACGACGACGGGGTCAGCGATCGCGACGAGGGGGACGCGGGGACGAACCCGATGTCGCCCGACAGCGACGATGACGGCGTGAGCGATGGCGACGAGCGCGACGCGGGCACCGACCCGCTGTCGGGCGACAGCGACGGCGACGGCGTGAGCGACGGCGACGAGCGCGACGCGGGCACGGACCCGCTCTCGGGAGACAGCGACGGCGACGGCGTGAGCGATGGCGACGAGCGTACCGCGGGCACGGACCCGAGGTCCGGCGACAGCGACGGCGATGGCGTGAGCGACGGCGACGAGCGCGACGCGGGCACCGACCCGCTGGCGGGCGACAGCGACGGCGACGGCGTGAGCGACAGCGACGAGCGTGACGCGGGCACCGACCCGCTGTCGGGGGACAGCGACGGGGACGGCGTGAGCGACGGCGATGAGCGCGCCTCGGGGACCGATCCGCTGTCGGGGGACAGCGACGGGGACGGTGTGAGCGACGGCGACGAGCGCGACGGCGGCACCAACCCGCTCGCGGCCGACAGCGACGGCGACGGCCTGAGCGACGGCGCCGAGCGCGAGGCCGGGAGCGATCCCACGCGCGGCGACACCGACGGCGACGGCATCGGCGACGCCGAGGAGGTGCGCGATGGCACCGATCCGGCGTCGAACGACAGCGACGGCGACGGCCTGAGCGACGGCGACGAGCTCGAGGGCGGCACGGATCCCACCAACGCCGACACGGACGGCGATGGCATCAGCGACGGCGACGAGGTCGAGCTGGGGACCGATCCGACGGCCATCGACAGCGACGGTGACGGCGTCCCCGACGGCGCCGAGGTGGAGCAGGGCACCGACCCCACCGACCCGGACACGGACGGTGACGGGCAGACCGACGGCGAGGAGCAGCGCGCCGGCACCGATCCCACCGACGGTGACAGCGACGGCGACGGCCTGAGCGACGGCGAAGAGGATGAGATCGGGACCGATCCGCGGGACGGCGACACCGACGACGACGGTATCAGCGACGGCGACGAGACGGAGCTCGGCACCGATCCCGGCGACGCCGACACCGACGACGACGGCGTCTTGGACGGCACCGAGATCGGCCGCATCGAGGGCGTCGGTGGCACGAACGCCGACATCTTCGTGCCCGACGCCGATCCCGCCACCATGACCGATCCGCTCGACGCCGACACCGACGGCGACGGGCTGCTCGACGGCGAGGAGGACGCCAACGGCAACGGCCGCGTCGACGCCGGCGAGTCCGATCCGCTGAGCGATGGTCACCGCGACTCCATCGACGGCAAGGTCACCGGATCGGGGTGCGACGCGTCGGGCGGCTCGACCGACGGCCCGGCGGGCGCGGGCCTGATGCTGATGCTGCTGCTGGCCCTGCGCCGCCGCCGGCGGTAGGCCCCCGGGGGGGCGGCCATGAGCGCCGCGGCCGCCAGCCCTCCTCCGGCGCGGCCCTCACCGAGCGCCGCGCGCCGGACTTTCCAGACGCCCCGACGCGCGTCACCCTGGAAGCCGTGGACACCTACCAGCCCTACGGATCGCTGGCTGTCGCGCTCCTCGCGGGCCTGCTGATCGGCTTCGAGCGCGACCACCACGCGGCGCGCGAGAACGGTCCCAAGGGCGCCTTCGCCGGCGGCGCGCGAACCCACAGCCTGGTGGCGCTCGTCGGCGCGCTGGCCATGCTGCTGCACCCGGTCGCGGGCTGGGTGCCGGTGGCGTTGGGGCTGGCCGGCGTCGTCGCGCTCCTCGCGATTGGCTACCGGGTCGAGGTGCGCGACGTGGGGCAGCGCGGGCTGACCTCCGAGTTCACCTTCGTCGTCACCTACCTGCTCGGCAGCCTCGCGACCAGCGACGTGATCCCCGACGGCGTCGCGCGCCTGACGCTGGTGATGGCGACGGCGGTCGTGGTGACGGTGGTGCTCTCGATCAAGCCGGGCGTCGTCGCGTTGGTCGGCAAGGTGAGCACCGCCGACATCAGCGCGGCCCTGAAGTTCCTGTTCGTGGCCGTGGTGGTGCTGCCGCTGCTGCCCGACCGCGCGTACGGCCCATTGGACATCCTCAACCCCTTCCGGGTGGGGCTGATGGTCGTCCTCATCGCGGGCATCGACTTTGTCGGCTACGTGGCCGTGCGCGCGCTGGGGTCGCAACGCGGCCTGGGGCTCACCGGGCTGATCGGCGGCTTCGTGTCGTCGACCGCCGTGACCCTCTCGATGTCGGCGCGCGCGCGGGCGGACCGCTCGCTCCACACCGCCTGTGCGCTCTCGGTGGTGGTGGCCTCGACCATCATGTTCCCGCGCGTGCTGCTCGAGGTGGCGGTGGTCAACCCCGGCCTGGTGCAAGGCCTCGCGCTGCCGCTTGGCCTGATGACGGCCGTGGGCGCCATCGGGGCCGTGCTGCTCTACCTGGCCTCGCGGCGCGCGCGTGACGACGGCGAGGATCTGGCCCTGGCCAACCCCTTCGGCTTGGGGCCGGCGCTGAAGTTCGGCGCGCTGTTCGTGCTGGTGCTGGTGCTCTCACGGGTGGCGAGCGAGTACCTCGGTCGGCAGGGCGCCTTCCTCGCCGGCGTGCTGGCCGGCGCGGCCGACGTCGACGCCATCACCCTGTCGATGGCTCAACTCACCCGCACCCATGCCATCGAGTCACCGGTGGCCGTCACCACCATCATCCTGGCGACCGCCTCGAACACGATCGTGAAGGCCGGCATGGCGATGGTCGTGGGAGGCTGGCGCTTCGCATGGAGGGTGCTGGCGGCCTTGAGCGCGCTGCTGGGCGCGGGGGCCCTGGGGGTGGCCTGGGTCTGGATCTGGGGGTGAGGGCGTCGAGCCGGGCGGCACACCCGATGCTCCATGTTCTGCCGGTTGGGCCCTGGCCCGGCAACAGAGCTGTTGGAGACGTCGCTCGGGTGTCGCAGGTGCGCAGGTGCACCGAGAGTCGCAGGCGCACCGAGAGTCTTGGTGCCTCACGATCACCCCACCGGCACGAGCACCGAGCAGGGCACCCGCACGGTGCCGGGCGACTTGGATGGCGATGCCTTCGGGGCGGCGTCATCGCTTCGGTGGCGACGCACATGCACTGCGCGGGCACCGACATGCAGATCCACGTCGAGCACTCTCTGCCGTCCTCGCGGTGCGGGCAGGTGCAGATCGCGCCCCTGGGCGCGTGCGTCGAAGCCGCCTGCTTCGGATGGTCAGCGCGCGACAACTGCAGGTACATGCCCCGGCTGCGGGAGGCCGCCCCGCCCAGTCGATCGCCCCCGGCTACGGCATCGCCCCCGACGCCGGCGAACCACCCCGACCCTGGCGGCTCATCCGCCAAGCCCGGTTGACAGGTGCGTGAGGCCAGCTTGGCGCCGCTGACCACGGTCGGATCGGTGTCTGTGGCGTGGCGGCTTGGTCTTCGGTTCGCCCGTTCAGCAGCACTGCAATGCTGCACCCCGAGTCTGCGCTGGCACCCCCCTTGCGTTGGGCCATCGTCGTCTGCAAACCACAGGGAGGTTAGCCATGAGTTACCGCGTCGCACTGCGCGCGTTCGCTGGGGTGTGTCTTGTGACGGGGGTCGCG
>CALBMW010000776.1 GCA_937896275.1 uncultured Myxococcales bacterium | reverse complement strand
CCGCGGTGGTCGGCCTCGGGCTCAACCTGCGCACGCCGCCCGGGGGCTGGCCGCCCGCGATGCCCGCGGCGGCGCTCGATGGGCCCTTTGCGGCCCGCGACGTGGCCACGGCGCTGCTGCCCGGACTGCAAGCCTGGCTCGACCGAGTGGCCAAGTCGGGCCTGGCGCCGGTGATCGACGCCTGGGAGCGCTTCGCCCCGCCGCCGGGCACCCGGTTGCGCCAGGGCGACGTGGAGGGTGACTATGCCGGCCTCGCCCCAGACGGGGCGCTGCGACTGCTGACCTCCGCCGGCGAGCGCCTGGTGCACGCCGGCCAGGTCGATCTGGTCGCCTGGCAGAGGAAAGGCTGAGCCATGCTGCTGGTCATCGACGTCGGTAACACCCACACCGTCCTGGGGGTCTACGACGGTGGGATGTTGGTCGACAACTGGCGCATCGCCACGCAGGCCCACCTGACCGAGGATGAGCTCGGCGTCCTGCTGCGCGCCCTGTTCCGGGCCCGCGAGCACATCCCGATCTCCATCGACGCCGCCATCCTGTCCAGCGTCGTGCCCCCCCTCACGGACACCCTGGTGCGGATGGTGAAGCGCTACTTCTCGGTGCGCTGCCGGGTCGTGGGCCCGGGCCTCAAGACGGGCATGCCCATCCTCTACGAGAACCCGCGCGAGGTGGGCGCCGACCGCATCGTCAACGCCGTCGCGGCCTTCGAGCGCTTCGCCGCCGGCCTCATCATCGTGGACTTCGGCACGGCCACCACCTTCGACGTGGTGACCCCGGCGGGCGAGTACCTGGGGGGCGCCATCACGCCCGGCATCGGCATCTCGAGCGAGGCGCTCTTCCTGCACGCGGCGCGGCTGCCCAGGGTCGAGTTCGCCCGCCCCAGCTCGGTGGTGGGCCGTAACACCATCAGCAGCATCCAGTCGGGCCTGGTCTATGGCTACGTCGGCCTGGTGGACGGCCTCGTGACCCGCATGCGCGCCGACGTCGGCTTCCCCTGCACGGTCGTCGCCACCGGTGGCTTGGCCGCGCTCATCGCCGGCGAGAGCGCGACCATCGAGCACGTCGACGAGTACCTCACGCTCGAAGGTCTGCGCATTCTGCACGCCCGCAACGCCGGCTGATAAGGTGGGGGCGTTCGCCTCACAAGGAGCCCCCGCCCGTGGCGCTGCCCCAAGACCGGTCGATTCCGTTCGAAAAGTTCCCCGACAGCGTCCAGCGCTTCGTGGGCCCGACGGCGCCGCCTCCGATGAAGCTGATGCTCGCGCGCGGTCTGGTGCCCATGAAGCCCCTGGTGCAGCTGTGCGCGCTGTACCAGCTCGCGGCCACCGAGACCGGCGACGTCCAGCAGACCGCCGTCGCCACGGCCCGAAAGGTGCCCCGCGCGACGGTCGTCGGCATCGCGAAGCAGCCGCTCCTTCCCGTGGTGCTCGACTGGGTGGCCCAGATCTGGGCGGACGCCCCCGATGTGTTGCAGGCGGTGCTGCTGAACCAGCAGACCGACATCGACACGCTGGTGTGGACCGCCGAGAAGGCCGACGAGGAGACCACCGAGCTGCTCGCCCGCAACCAGCAGCGGCTTCTCGAGTCGTCGGCGCTGGTGCGCGCGCTCTACCTCAACCGAAACACGCGCGCCTCGACCGCCGACCGCATCATCGACTTCGCCGCCCGCAACGACCTCGATCTGTCCGACATCCCCGGCTACCGCGAGATCCTCGCGGCCGTGCGCGGGCTCGATCTGGAGCACCGCAGCCCCGAGGAGGAGGCCGCGATCGACGCGGCCTTCAGGGCCACCCAGCAGGCGGCCCGGGCCATCGACGGAGGGGATGACGCCGACGCCGACGCCGACTCCGACGAGAACATCGAGCGCCTCGTCGCCCAGGCGGTCAAGACGGCCGCGGCCGCCGAGCGTGCCGACGCGCCGCCGGAGGCGCCCGAGCGCAGCAAGTCGGTGGCCGGCATGATCCGGGACATGAACATCGCCCAGAAGGTGCGGCTGGCCATGATGGGCGGCAAGACCGAGCGCGGCATCCTGATCCGCGACTCCAACAAGCTGGTCGCGCGCTCGGCCATCCGCAGCCCGGCCGTCAACGCCGCCGAGGCCATCCTGTATGCCAAGGACAAGGGCATGCTGGACGAGGTCATCGCCTACATCGCCCGCAACAAGAGGTGGCTGCGGCACTACCAGATGAAGATCGCGCTGGTGAACAACCCCAAGACGCCCACCGGCGAGGCGATCAACCTGCTCACCTTCCTGCGCTCGCAGGACCTTCGGATCGTCGCGAAGAGCAGGAACGTGCCAGGCCCCATCGCCAAGGCCGCGAAGCAACTTCTGCACAAACGATCGAACTGAGTGAGGTCCGAGTGAAGCGGCGCGCCCTCACCCTTGGGCTGACCCTCGTCGGCGCCACGGTCGCCTACCTGCTGGCCTGGCCCGTGCCGGTGCGCCCGCTGTCCTGGCGCGCCCCGCCGAACCCCGGCTATGTGGGCCCCCACGCCGTCAACGCGCGGCTCGCGAGCGCGACCCGGTTGCCGCTGCCCGCGGGCTATGACGGGCCCGAGGACGTCGCCGTCGACCGGGACGGCACGATCTACGCGTCCACCCACCAGGGCGCCATCCTCCGCTTCGACCCCGCCGGCGGGCCGCCCGACGTGCTGGCCGACACCGGCGGCTGCCCCCTCGGGCTGGCGGTGGATGGTGAAGGTCAGGTCATCGTGGCCGACGGGTGCCGCGGGCTCCTGGCGATCTCGCCGGGCGGGGACGTTGCGCTCCTCACCGACAGCGCGGACGGCGTGCCGATCGGCTTCGCGGACGACGTCGAGGTCGCGCCCGACGGCACCCTGTGGTTCACCGACGCCTCCACGCGCTTCTCGCCCGCGGTCTTCGGGGGCACGCTCGCCGCCAGCAAGCTGGACATGGTGGAGCACGGTGGAAACGGGCGCCTGCTGCGCCACGACCCGGTGCGACGACGGACGACGGTGATCGCCGCCGGGCTCGACTTCCCCAACGGCGTGGCCATCGCCCCGGACGGCGCCTTCGTGCTGGTGGCCGAGACCGGCGCCTACCGCCTGCTCATCCACCACCTGATCGGCCCGCGCGCCGGCACCACCGAGCCCTTCACGGGGCCGCTGCCGGGCTTCCCCGACAACGTCGAGACCGGGCGCGACGGCCGCTTCTGGGTGGGCCTCGTGTCCCCCCGGAGCGCCGCGCTCGACGCGCTCGACGCGTGGCCCTTCCTGCGCCGCGTGATCCTGCGCCTGCCCGAGCGGCTTCGACCGAAGGAGCGCGCCTACGGCCACCTGCTGGCCTTCGACGCCCAGGGCCGCGTGGTGGCGGATCTGCAGGCCCCGAACGGCGAGTTCGCCTTCGTGACCGGCGCCGCCGAGACCCCCGACGGCCTGTGGATCACCTCGTTGAAGGAGCCTGCGCTGGGGCGCTTGCCAGCGGCCGCCATCGCGGCCTCGCGGCCGGCCTCAGACCTCGCCCCGTGAACGCCACAGGGCGCGCGCGGCGTCGACCGCAGGATCGGCGCCCCGCTCGAAGAACAGCGCGTGGACGTGATCGACTCGCTCAATGGTCGGCGGTCGCCCGGTGGCCTGATAGACCCGCCAGGCTTTGTTCATCTGATCGCGCGTGCCGAAGGTGGCGCTGACCAGGCGCGACAAGGTCTCGCGACGGCGGCCGATGGCCTCGGCCGCGGCCTTGATCTGCCACCCGTGGAGCGCCAGCAGATCGAGCATCTCGCTCGGTGACGGGGGCCAGGCCAGCGGCCCGTTGACGGGGCCCTGAGCCTCCGGAACGACGCCGGCCACAGGTTCGGACGGCGTGGGCAGGCCGGGGGCGCTGAGGGTCGGCATCGGCGGACGCGAGACCGCGGGCATCTCGGGCATCGTCGCCTCGCCGATCCCGCGATCGGCGTGGCCTCGAATCAGCTCGACGGAGAGGCGCTCGCCCAGCGCGACCCGCTGGGCCAGCGACTCGAGGCCGCGCACGTTCTCGACCCACCGCGCCAGGAGCATCGCGGTCGCCACCTCGACCGTGCGGACCGTCGCGCCCAAGCCAGGGTGATCGGCCCGCTTCAGCGCGTCGTCGAACAGGAACATCAGATCCTCGCGGCGATCGCGCAGGGGCGGGACCTCGATCTGGCCCACCACCAGCCGGCTCAACAGGTCCTGCCGCAGGATGCCGCGCCGCGCGAGCCGGAAGACGTCCCGGTTGGTGGCCGAGATGAGGCGGCAGCGGGTGGGGAGCCGCTGGGAGCCGCCCACCGCCACGTAGCTGGGCTCCGTCGGATCGAAGGCGTCGAGGAGCTTGGCTTGGGCCGGCTCGGGCAGATCCGCGAGCTCGTCGAGGAAGAGCGTGCCGCGGCCGGCGCGGGTGATCAGGCCGTCCTGGGCCTTGACCTGGGGGATGAAGTTGGCCACCACCCCGAAGAGCGTGGCCTCCTCCAGGTTGCGGGGCAGGGCGCTGCAGTTGTGCGAGACGAAGGGGGCCCGGGCGCGCGCGCCCTGCTCGTGGATGAGCCGCGCCAGGCGCGTCTTGCCGGTCCCCATCTCGCCGAGCAGCAGCACGCTGACGTCGCTGTGAGCCAAGCGGAGCACGCGGCTCCACAGGGCCCGCATGAGCGCGCCGCGGCAGGCGAAGTCGGGCGGGGGCGGCTTGAGCGCCTCTTCGTCCTCGTCCAAGGCGCCCACCACGAAGAGCGCGCTGCCCACCTGCAACACCTGAGCGATGGTGAGGTGGGCGGCGCCGGTGACACGCTGACCGTCCACGAAGGTGCCGTTGCGCGAGCCCAGATCATCGACGCGCAGGGCGGCACCCTCCGGGACGCGCGTGACGCGTGCGTGAGCGCGGCTGGCCCAGCCGTCGTCGACCAACGCCAGCGCAGCCTCGCCGGGGCCCGGTTCGGGGGCGCGGCCCACCACGAGGCCTGGACCGGGCGCCACCACCCACACGCTGTCCGGGCGCGGCGAGCCCTCGGCCTCGGTGAAGACCAAGCGCAGGTAGAGCCGTTGAGGCGTCGCGTCCGGTCGGACGGCACCGCCGTCGCGCGAGCGGGTGAGGGTGTCCATCGCGCGCATCCTAACGCCCGCGGCACGGCACGTCACGCGGCGCCCTCACCGCTCGCCCGGCGCTCCGAAGGACGCGCTCACCCTCGCCGATGACCCTCGAGCAGGTAGAGCGCCGTCCCGCGCGCGTTGAGGCGCACGGCGTCGACGCGCAGATCCTCGAAGAGCGGCCCATAGCGCTCGGCCACCGCCTCGGCGCTGGTGAAGTGGCGCACGTGGGAGTGCGAGGGGAAGTTGGGGACGGACGCGAGGACCAGCGTGCCCGGCCGGACCCGGGCCAGGATCTCGAGGTCGGGCTCGATGTGCTCGAGGAACTCCAGGGACACCACGACGTCGAAGCCGGCCTGCCCCAGCAGGTCGGACTTCTGGGCGTCGCCGACGGCGAAGCGGAAGTCGGGCACGCGCCTTTGAGCCATCTCGATGGCGCGGCCGCTGAAGTCCAGGCCCTGGTAGTCGGTGAAGCCCGCGTCGTGAAGGAGGGCCGCGAACTGCCCCGGCCCGCAGCCCACGTCGAGGATGCGCTGGCAGCCGGCGCGCCGCATCCGATCCACCAGCACCGTCCAGGACGGGTAGTACACCGAGTCGGCGTAGTGCCGCAGATACTCCTCGGATTGTCCGTAGACACGGTCGTAGTAGTCCGCCTCCTGCTGGCCGGCGGCCGTGGCCTGCGCCCGTGACGCCCGCCGGCGCAGCCAGCGCTGGCCCTTGAGCACGACGGGCGGGACGAGGTCGCGGAGTCCCAATCTCACGAAGATCCTCCAGGGTGAGCTTCAAGGACGCGACGATAGGCCCGGCCCCGGGCCGTCGCAAGCAGGGCGGCGCGCGCACCCCCGATCACGCCGCGAATCACGCCCGGTCACGCCCCACGCCCCTTCTGGGCCCCGATCCCCGCCAGAGGGCTGGCACGGGCCTTGCCCTTGCGGCTGCCCCGAACACGAACCCGGGAGGCCTGGCAATGAACACGATGCGCTCGACCCTACGTTGGCTGGTGGTCGCGACCTTGGCGGGCGGCTGCGCCTCGGGCGGGGTCGATGATCCCCTGGGGCCAGACGACGCGCCCGTCTTCGCCCCCGACGGCACCAAGGCGGACGGCTTCGCCCTGCGCACCGACGACTACGAGGGCCAGGCCATCCTGCGCGTCGCCAACGAGCTCTCCGAGGCCCAGCTCGACGACGTCGTCCCGCTGGATCGACGGGCGGCCGCCAACATCGTGGCCAGGCGCGACGCGCAGGGCCCCTTCACCACGCTGATGGACGTCGACGACGTGTCCTACGTCGGGCAGCGCGCCTTCGACCTGATGCTGGCCTACGCCGAGGGACAAGGCTGGATCGGCGCGTGCGGCGACGGCGTCGTGCAGGGCAACGAGGACTGCGACGGCGCCGAGGGCTGCCCGAGGACCTGCGTCAATCCCCCCAACGACGGCGACGGCGGGCCCGACGGCACCTTCGTCCACGGCATCGAGAACGGCGGCTACGCGGCCCTGGGCATCCTGGCGGCCGCGAACACGCTCGCCTTCGAGACCCTCGACGTGGACGCGGCCCTCGACGTGCGCGCGGCGCGCAGCATCGTCGCCGATCGGCCCTTCTCCGATCTGGCCGGCCTCGACACGGCCGGCTATGTGGGCGCGGGCGCCTTCGAGTTGCTCCTGACCTACGCCGACGGGGCCGGCATCACCCCCGCGTGCGGCGACGGCCGGCTTCAGCCGGGCCTCGAGACCTGCGACGACGGCAACGGGCGCGACGGCGACGGCTGCTCGGCGGCCTGCGCGATCGAGCCGGGCCACGGCGAGGACGGCGCCCTCGACACCCCGCGGGTGAACGGTGTCCACGAGGGCAGCTACGCCGCGCTCGGCATCCTCGCCGTGGCCAACACCACCGACTTCGACACGCTCGACGTCGCCATCGCGCTCGACGTCCGCGCCGCCCGCGGCATCGTAAGTGCCCGCGGAAGCAACGGATTCAGCGATTTGGCGGCGCTCGACGCGGTACCCTTCGTGGGCGACGCGGCCTTCACGCACCTGCTGACCTGGGCCCACGACCACGCGCTGGTGCCGCGCTGCGGGGACGGCATCGTGCAGCCGGTGCAGGAGGGCTGCGACGGCACGCCGGGCTGCGACGCGACCTGCCAGCCCGCCTACACCTGCGGCGACGGCGTCCCCGAGGCCGGGGAGGCCTGCGACGACGGCAACCTCGAAGGCGACGACGGCTGCAGCGCGCTCTGCCGCGCCGAGTGGCTCGACGAGGGCCCCGACGGTGCCAACGGGAGCCTCGCGGAGGCGGTCGAGCTGGGCGCCTACGAGCTCGCAAGCGGTCACATGCAGGGCGAGGGCGACCGCGACTACTGGGCCTTCACGCTCGACCGGCCGAGCCGCGTGACCGTCGATGTGTGGTCGGGCGCCGGTGAGGCCTGCGCGTGGTTCTCGTTCGGCAACCCGGCGGGCGGCTTCGACAGCGACATCTTCGAGCCGGAGCTCTCGCTGCGCGACGCCGACGACCGCGTGGTGCGACGCTTCAGCGCCCTGTGCGGGCGGCGCGAGCCGGCCTCGCCCGATCTGGACATCGAGCTGCCGCCGGGCACGTGGTACATCCGCTTCGAGGGCCAGGACGTCGGCTCGGGCTGGGACGCCCCCTACAGCGTCGACTACCGCCTGGCGATGAAGCGCATCGGGCGCGGCCCGGTCTGCGGCGACGGCACCCTGGACGCGGGCGAGGCCTGCGACGACGGCAACGCCGACAGCGACGACGGCTGCAGCCAGGCCTGCCTCTTGGAGAGCTTCGTCGAACTCGAGCCCAACGACACCGCCGCCACGGCCCACGACGTCGGCGGATTCCGCCGCCTCGAGGGCACCCTCGCCGGCGCCGATCGCGATGCCTGGGCGGTCGACCTGGACGACGGCGCCGCGCTCTCCGCCACCGTCACTGCGAGCTTCGACGGGCTGCTCGCGATCTACGGCCCGGACGGCGATCTGCTCGCCGAGAAGCAGGACGGCGGCAAGGGCGGCGCCCCCGGCTTCGACGCCGACGCCGACGGCCTGACCGATCTCCTCGCGGGCCGCTACGTGCTGATCCTTCGCGCGGCCGACCCCGCCGCGGCCGGCGGCACCTACCGCCTGGACCTGCGCGTCGACTGAGCCGCCCATCGCCCCGACCGCTCGCTCACCGCGACAGACCCCGTCGCGGTGGCGCGCCGGGCTGCTACTCTCCCTGCCCGATGAGCGATGAGCAAGGCACCCTGACGCGAGAGGTGATGGAGACGGCGCTGGGGCAGCGCGGCCTGGACGCCGACCGCGTCTCGGCCATCTGCCAGACCCTGCGGGGCCACGAGGTGACCTTCCTGCGCGCCAGCGGCGCCACCATCCGTCCCACGTCCCGCCCCGCGAACCCCAGCGCCCTTGGCCTGCTGGTCGACCCGACCGCCGAGCCGCTCGTCTTCGAGGGCGAGCTGGGCCGCGGCGGCATGGGGGTGGTGCGGCTGGCCACCCAGACCGCGATGGGCCGCAAGGTGGCGGTCAAGACGCTGCGCCCGGCCATCACGGGCGACGGCGCCGCGGTCTCGCTGGTGCAAGAGGCCTGGATCACGGGCGCCATCGAGCACCCCAACATCGTGCCGGTCTACGACGTGCGGGTGGACGACACGGGGCGGCCGCTGGTGGTGCTCAAGCGCATCGACGGCACCGCGTGGCGGACGCTCATCGACGATCCGGCGGCGGTGCGGGCTCGCTTCGGCGTCGAGGATCCCTTCGAGTGGCACCTGCGAACGCTGATGCAGGTGGCCACCGCGCTCCACTCGGCCCACCGGCGCGGGGTGATCCACCGCGACGTGAAGCCCGACAACGTGATGGTGGGCGATCAGGGCGAGATCTACGTCGTCGACTGGGGCATCGCGGTGGCGCTCGACGGCACCGGGGACGACCGCCTGCCGCACGCGGCCGAGGCCGAAGGGATGGCCGGTACGCCGGCCTACATGGCCCCCGAGATGTTCGAGGGCGATGGCCGCAAGCTGGGCGCGTTCACCGACGTGTACCTGCTGGGGGCGACGCTCTACCACCTGCTGGCGGGCTCCGCGCCGCATCACGCGGCGTCGGCGCTGGCGATGATGCTGCGGGCGCTGGACGGGCCGCAGCCCCTCCCCGAGGCGCCCCCCGAGCTGTGGGCGGTCTGCGCCCGCGCGATGGCCCCCGAGCCGGCCGATCGGTTCCCGGGCGCCGACGCCTTTCGGCAGGCCCTGCAGACCTACCTCGACCACCGACACGCGCTGCACCTGGCCGACGAGGCGCGGGAGCGGCTGGCGGTGTTGAGCGCCGGCCTGGCCGACGGATCGCTCGACGCCCTCGACCGGCAGAGGCTGTTTGGCGAGTGCCGATTCGGCTTCACGCGCGCCTTGGCCGAGTGGCCGGGCAACGAGGCGGCGCAGGCCGACCGGGTGCAGGCCACGCGGATGATGGTCGAGCAGGCGCTGCGCGACGGGCAGGCGGACGCGGCCGCGGCGCTGCTGGCCGAGCTCGACGAGCCACCCGAGGATCTGACGGCGGCGGTGGCCCGCGCGCGCGCCGAGACCGAGGCTGAGCGGGCGCGGCTCGACGCCCTGGAGCGCATGCGCGCCAACCTCGATCCGCGCACGGGCGGCCGTGTGCGGTCGCTGCTGTTCGCGGCCGTGAGCATCCTGTGGATGACGCCGACGGCGCTGCGGGCCCTCACCGACGAGCACCGCCCCAGCTACGGGCAGACGTTCTTCGAGCTCACCTGCACCTTCACCATCTTCGTGCTGCTGGCCATCGCCGTCCGCCGGCACCTTTGGACCACGGTGCTCAACAAGCGCATCGTGGGCATGATCGTCGTGGCGTTCCTGGCGCAGATCACCGGCAGCGTCGGCGCCTGGCAGGCGGGCCTGCCCATCGAGATCAGGCCCCTGCTCAGCCTGCACGTGGCGTCCGCCATCGCGGCGGTGCTGGCGCTCACGGTCGATCTGCGGCTGATGGGCGCCGCGCTCCTGTTCGGCGCGGCCTTCTTGGCGGGCGCGGCCTGGCCGGCCGTGCTCGACCTCGCCATCGTGACGAGCGTGCTGGGGCTCGCGGGCAGCGTGTGGTGGGTGTGGGTGCGGCGCCCGCGGTAGCGTGCCCGGCGGTCAGCCTCCACCGGTCGGGTCCCAGCCTGGCCGCGACCCGACCGACGTCGGCTGCGCTGTACGTGGATTTCCCTATGGAATCAGCACGTTGCAGACGCCCGGCGTGGGCGGCGAGGCCACGCGCCAACCTGCGGGCGTGCGCTCGATCGACTGCCCCGGGGCGGTGTCTCCGACGTCCACCTCGCCCGGCACGCCGGTCTCGTCAATCAGCAGATTGGTGTTCGGACCACTGCCATAGAGCACCGCGTCGAAGGGCACCGCGTCCGCGGCCGGCCGGGCGGTGAAGAGCCCCACCCCGTCGGCGGGATCGGGTCCGTTCTGCAGCAGCGTGCGCAGATCCAGCACCTGCGAGAACGTGGGCGATCCGTTGGTCGGATCGCTGGTGGGGCCGCCCACGACGAAGCAACCGCCGGGCGGCACGACGCCCGCCAGATCACCTACCCAGCTCCAGCGGAGACCGGCGGCGCCGACGCTCAGACCCGACAGGTCGATGGGCTGGGCGCCCGTGTTCTGCAGCTCGATCCACTCGAGCCCGTCGTCGACGCCCACCGCGTCGTAGCAGATCTCGGAGATCACCAGGCCCTCGGGGACCGGGACCATCGGCAGATCCCACTCGACGTCGGCGGCGTCGCGCGGCTGCAGCTTGTGGTCGCCGAAGCTGTAGTCGAGGACGCCCGTGATGCCGTCGAGGAAGTCCCCCACCCGAGGACGGGGCTCGATGCGGTGCAGCGCGTCGTCCACGCGCAGGGTCGCCTCGACCACGAACTCGCCGTAGTTGTCGTCGGGGCCGTCGGGGTTGGCATCGGTGACGGTCACGCCCTCGACCCGTAAGAGCACGCCCTCGTAGGGCTCGGCCTGCTCGGGCGTGGCCAGATCGTCGGGCCGGAGGGTGAGGACCGGCACCTCGCCGACGCCCACGACGACCACGGTCGAGGCCACGAGCCGCGCGCGCCCGTAGAGATCGCGCACGGCGCCCTCGATCTCGAGTCGAGCCCCGCGCTCGAGCCCGAACACCGGGAACGCGACCTCGACGTAGAGGCCGCTGTTGGGCCCGCCCCGGGGCGACTCGACCCAAACGTCGGTCCCGGCGGCGACCGTCGCGACGACGTCGCGGAGGATCACGCGGTCCTCCTCGGCCGGGTGCAGCGGATCGGCCTCGTCGGCCAGCTGAAAGACGGTCCGTTCGACCGGCGCGGGGCGAGGCGGGCACGCGGGGTTGGGTTCACCCGGCGAGCCGAGATCGCCGCCCGGCAGGGCCCCCTGCCCCAGGCACCAGCGGGTGCCGTCGCTGTTGTCGAGGGCGAGGGGGTCAACGCCGCCGTCGAGCGCCATCGAGCGCCCGGTGGGATCGGGCCAGTCCCGTCCGCCATCCCAGCGAACCTCGTCCAGCGTGGCCCCGGCGGCATTGGTGGCGATGATCTCGTCGGGGCCATTGCCGAGCCCGAAGTTCAGCCAGACGTGATCGACGGAGACGCCGCCATTCAGCGCGGGGTCGTCGGTGCGGCCGAAGACGGCGTAGGCGCCCGGCGGCAGGACGAGCGGCTCGTCGACGATGAAGCCGTCGGCGCGACTGTCGGTGAAGCGGACGCCCAGGAGATCGAGGGGGTCGGGGGCGGCGTTGAAGACCTCGAACCACTCCCCGGCGTCGTCGTCCACGGCTTCGGGGTTCTGCATGACCTCGGTGATGACCAGCTCACCGCCGACCGGCGGCCGCGGAGGCGGCGCGCCACCCATGCCGGGCTCACCGCCCATCGCCAGGCCGCCCATTCCGGGCTCGCCGCCCATCGCCAGGCCGCCCATCCCGGGCTCGCCGCCCATCGCCAGGCCGCCCATCCCGGGCTCGCCGCCCATCGCCA
>CALBMW010000775.1 GCA_937896275.1 uncultured Myxococcales bacterium | reverse complement strand
GGCCGCCTGCCGCCGTCCCACCGGCGCCCACCGTGACCCCCCAGCCTCCGTCGCCCAGGGCCGCGAAGGTGGAGGCGCCCATGCCCGCTCCGGCCGCGGCACCAAGGCCTGCAGCCGCGAAGCCCGAGGCGCCCCGGCCGTCGCCCCGTGCCACCGCAAAGGTCGAGGCGCCCGAGCCAGCCCCCCGGGCGCCCAAGGCCACGCCCCCCGTCAAGGTCGTCGAGGGGCCCGCCCCGGCCAAGTCAGCGAAGCCGCCTGCGCCCGCCCCCTCGCCCCCCCAACTCATCGAGGACGAGGACGAGGGCAAGGCACAGGTGGCGGCGAAGAAGGATCCGGCGCCCACCGAGAAGCGCGCGCCCGCACCCGAGAAGGTGAAGGCCGACAGGCTGGCCGAGGCCCGCAAGGCACTCAAACTCGGGGACTTCGACGGCGCGCTGGTCGCGACCGACGCGGCCCTGGCGGCTCAGCCCAAGGACCAGGACGTCCTCGCCCTACGCAAGCAGGTCAACGCGCTGCAGCGAGCCATCTCGCTGGGACGGGTCGCCTTCGACGCGGCCGACTGCCTCGGCGCGCTGCGCACGTTGGAGCCGGTCCTGGAGGCCTCGCCCGGCGCCAAGGGCGTCAGCCACATGGTCAGCACCTGCAAGAACGCCCTGCCGCCGCGCGAACTCTGACGGCGACCGGCGGGGCAGCGCTCTGGCCGGATTCTTGGCGGGGCGCCCACCCAGGGTCGGCGCTCGTCGCGCTCCGGGCGTGCTCAGCGGCGACGGCGGCGCAACCCCAGCATTCCCAGCGCGAGCAGTCCGAGCGCCATCGGCGCGGGGGCGCCACGGCCGGCGTCGCAGTCGCAGCCATCGCCGGTGCCGCTGCCGGTCGTCGCCCGCTCCACGCTGAACGCCAAGGACTCACTGGGCGCCGAGTTGTTGCCCGTTTCGTCCTGGGCGCGGACGCTCCACGTGTACTTCTGGCCCTGCAGCACATCGCGCTCGAGGTTGTAGCCGGTCTGGCGCTGCGGCAACGTGTCCGCACAAGCGCCGGCGGCGTCGCACCAGGTTACGACGTAGGTCACGTCGGCGCCCTCGGGATCCTCGACCGCAGACCAGGTGACCACCGCGTCTCGCAGGGTCACCTTCGCGCCATCCGCGGGGCTCGTGGGCATGGGCGTGGGCGGCGCGTCATCATTGACCGAGGCGAAGAAGCGAGCGCTCGCGGTGGGCGACACCGCGCCTTGCCCATCTTGCGCGAAGACCTCGAGCACGTAGCCGCTGTCCTCGACGAGGGGCTCGGCCTTCCACGCCGCCTCCGCGCCCTCGACCACCTCCACCGGATCGCTCATCTGAACGACGGTCGCGTCCTCGCCGGCCGCGCGGACGACGAACACGTAGCCTACGTTGGTGTCGTCATCGTCAACCGCGCAACAGGCGATGAAGGTGGGCTCGAGCGTGTCGATGGTCGCGCGATCGGCCGGGAAGGTGATTTGTGGCACGTCGGGTGCGCTGTTGGCCGTATTCACCGTGAGCGACCAGCGCTCGCTCGAGGGTGAGGTCGCACCCGCTTCGTCCTCGGCCACCACGTCCCACGAGGTCACCGCGTTCTCGATGAGATCTGCCATCGGCACGAACTCGACGTAGCCGTCGAGTTCAACGCCCTCGCCTGCGCCCAGCGACACCGCGCCATCACCGTCGCCGCGGTACAGGCGGAAGACGTAGCGCAGGGCGTCGCCGTCGCCGTCCGTCGAGGGCAGCACCTGCAGCGGCGGGCGCCGCGAGTCGACCAGCGCGCCGTCCGCGGGGGCCCGCGGGACAGGTGCCGTCGGCGCCTGGTTCTCGGCGTTGGTGCGGAAGCTCCAAGCGTTGCTCCAATCGCTCATCGCCGGCCCGCTCGTCGCGCTCGCCCGCCACCAGTACCAGGTGTCCTCGCCGAGGCTGCCCTCCCCGGGCGCCCACGTCGTGTTGCCCTCGCCCTGTTCCACGGGATCGCTGGCCTCGACCAGCGTCGTCAGATCGGCGTCGGCGTAGATCTCGAAGTTGATGGCCACCGGCAGGTCGAGTCCGTTGGCGACGGCGGCGACCGTCAACTCGGGCTGCAGCGTGCCCACCCGGACGCCGTCGGCGGGCGCGCGCAGCGCGGGCTTCGCCGGCCCGTCGAAGTGGAAAGGATCGGTGCCCTCCATCCACTCGGCGATCGTGTCGCGCCCATCGCCGTCCGGATCGGCGGTCGCGTCGGCGGCGTTCGAACCGCTCAGGCACCGCCCCATGTCGTCGCAGACGCCCTGCTCCCAGGTATCGGGCAGGCCATCCATGTCCTCGTCACGCGCGAGGACGTCGATCTGGAGCTCGGCCTGGGCGCTGCCGCCATCTCCGTCGGAGATCTGCACCGTGAGGCGGGTGGGGCTGCGCAGGTACTCCTCGTACGTGGGCGTCCAGAGCAGCAGCCCCGTGTTCTCTTCGATCGCGATGCCCTGGGGCGGATCGAAGAGGGTGAACGTCAGCGGGTCGTTGATCCCGCCGGGATCGGTCGCCGGCAGCACGACGTTGTAGGGCCTGCCCTCGACCGCCGGCACCAGCGCGTCCACCGGGATGAAGTGCGGTGGGACATTGGTGATCACGACAGGACCCAGGGCGGTGGTCTCGCCGCCCTCGCTGTCGTCTGCCCAGACCGTGATGGTGTAGCGCGCGTCGTCGGGCGCGATGAACGTCCGCCTCAGATCATCGGGCCCGTGCACCTCGCCCTCGTCGTCGGGCTCACCGTCGCCGTCCAGATCCCAGCGCAGGGTGACGATGTCGTCACCCGGGTCGCTCACCTGAGCGGTGACGACGAGCGCGTCCCCCTCGTTGACCGGCGACGTCACCTCGATCGAGAGCGCCGGCGCCACGTTGACCACCTGAACCTGCGCCAGGCCGTCGATGACGTCGGTGCCGTCGTCGACCACGACCCGCACCGTGAACATGCCCTGGTCACGGTAGACGTGGCGCGCCACCGATTCGGCCGAGTCCTCGATCTCGAAGACTCCGTCGTTGTCGAAGTCGTAGCTGAACGAGAGCTGATCGCCGCCCGGATCGGTCGCCAGCGCCCGCACCACCACCTCGGCCCCCTCGTTCTGCGGCGAGTCGACCTCGACCTGTAGCTCGGGCCGCACGTTCGCGACGCGAACATCCCGCATGGCCCCGACCTGCGCGTCGCCGTCCGAGACGCGGCACCGCACCGTGAAGGTGCCCTGCTGATTGAAGGACCGGCGCCGGGTGGGCGTGGGGCTGTCCGCGACCTCGTAGATGCCGTCGCCGTCGAGGTCGAAGGCGTAGGTCAGCGTATCGTCGCCGGGATCGGTGGCCAGGCACGTGATCTCGACCTGCTCGCCCTGGTTGGCGAAGGCGGGGGCCACCAACTCCACGGTCGGCGGCGCGTTGACCACCACCACGGTGGTGCTGCCCACCGCCGCGCCGCCGTCGTCGTCGCGCACGCGGACGCCGACGACGAACTCGCCCTGCTGTCGGAAGACGGCTTGAGCGAAGGGATCGACCTGATCGACGATGTCGTCGAGGAAGTCGCCGTCGTTGTCCAGGTCGAATGAGTACGTGAGCTCATCGGTGCCCGGGTCGCTGGCGACCACGTCGAAGGTGACCGGCTCGCCTTCGAGCACCGGTCCCGTGTTGGTGACCACCGTCACGATGGGGCGGGCGTTGCGGATCGAGATCTCGTGCTCACGCTCGCTCGAATCGCCGGTGTCGTCCGTCACGCGCACGCGGATCGTGTAGAGGCCCGTCCCGTCACGCCCACCGTCGTCGTCGGGGAAGGTGGTCTGCGTCGCGGCCGCCGGGCCCTCGATCTCGTAGACGCCGTCGTCGTCGAGGTCGAAAGCGTAGGTGATGGGATCGCCGCCCGGATCCACGGCGACGACCTGGATGTTCACCGGCGAGCCTTCGAAGGCCGGGCTGTTGGCGACGATGTCGCGGATCTCCGGGGCAACGTTCTGCACGATGACCTCGAACACCCGCTCGGCGCTGCCGCCGTCACCGTCGTCCACCCGAACGCGCGCGGCGTAGGTGCCATCGGCCAGATAGCGGTGCTGCCAGCGCGCGTCGGGCACCCCGGGCTCGTCGTACTGGCCATCGCCGTCCCAATCGAAGTCGTAGGTCAGCGTGTCGGCCCCCGGATCGGCCGCCTGCACGTCGACGGTCAGGACTCCGCCCTCGCGGATCGGGCTGTCGGTGTTGACCCCGTCGATGCGCGGCGCCACGTTGCGCACGTTCACGCGAGCGCTGTCGACGTCCGTCTTGCCGCCCTGATCGGTCACGCGGACGCTGATCACGTAGATGCCGTCGTCCGGGAAGGACACCAGCGCGTTGTTGGAGCCCACCGCGTCGTCGAACTCGCCGTCTTCGTCGAAGTCCCAGGCGTACTGCAGGTTCACGGACTCGGCGTCGAACGAGGCCACCGCGGACACCTGAATCTGCTCGCCCTCGCTGGCCGGGTAGGGTCCGCCGGCGTCGGCGAGCGGCGCGACGTTGGCCGTATCGACGTCGAAGTTGAGGACCGCCGCGCGCTCATCCGGGGTGAGCCCGAAGAGGGCGTCGACGGCCTCGACGCGCAGCAAGTGATCGACCTCGGTGATGGCGTCCTGGCGGCTGGGCTCGTGCACCAAGAAGGTGAGGAAGGCGACCGTCTGCCCCGCGGGCACCATCACCTCACGAAACTCCCAGGCCAGCGCCGAGGGGGCCTCTGGATCCGGGAAGGCAGCCGCGAGGCGCGCCGGCACGCTTCGGGCGCCGGCGCCGAAGATCAGGTGGCCGAGCGCCGCCGCGCCCGCGAACGCGTCGTCGTCGTCGGTGACAATCCAGCGATCCTCCGCCTCGAGGACCGCGTCATCGTCGTGGGTGCGCCACACCCGCTCCGCCCCCGGCCGCAGCGTGCCCCCGCCGAGCGCGACCGAGCCGATCCGCACCGCCACCGCGATGTCCTCGCCGGTCTCGTTGGTGAGCAGATCCAGGTAGCGTATGAAGCCGTCGGCGTTGGGAGGTCCGCCGTTGGGGACGAAGATCTTCCTCTCCACGCGCAAGCCCGCGAGCGTGTCAGCGGCCAAGGCACGCTGGATGCCGTTGAGCTCCGAGACCGAGGCGGCGCCCCCCGCGTCGTAGATCTCGGCGGCGCCGCAGGGGGCATCGCAGTCGACGCAGACCCGCACGCACAGGCGGGGCCATCCGACGAAGGCCGCGGGCGCCGTCAGATCGCCGCCCGCCGTGTCCTCGACGCTGAACATGGTGCCGTTGGCGCCTTGAAGATCAACCCGGGCCATGGCCGGGAGGGCCCAGCCGACGACCGCCGCGAGCGCAACCACAGTGCTTCGCATCAGCGCCTTCCTCCTCGCCAGTTTTCGCTGCCAAATGCCGCGGAGTCTAGCACACGAGGGGTGGGCGACCGAAAGTCGGGCCCCCGGGCGGCGCGGCGCCGACGCACCGCGCAGACGGCCTGATCACATCATCGGCGGACGTGCTGGCGACTGAAGAAAAAAGTGCGACCCCGCGCTCAGCTCGACGCAAAAAACACCTGTAGTTCAAGCTGGTTGCGCCATTCTGAGTTGAGACTTCGTTCATCCCGTCGTTTTGCGTTCAGGCTCGGGCGATCTCGTTCGATGTCCTGGACGTGAGGGGCGGTCCACACCCCACAACCCCAAACGGACCGCATCGCACACTCCTTGGTGCACCGCTTCTGCGGACGAAGGCCCGACCCACCCCGGTCGGGCTTTCGCTTTTTTGGCGAAGAAGAGTGCGAGGCGCTGCCCGCGGCCGTCACTGAAGGCCGACGGCGATGCCCAGGTCGAGGGCGCACTGCGCCAGCGAGCGCGCGAGGCGGCCACGAAGAGAGGCCTTCTCGGCCTGCAGAGCGTCGCGGCGCGCACGAAGGCGCAGCCGTTCACCGCTCTGGGCGGCGCGCGCCATCAGCAGATCGGCTTCGAGACGGGCGCGTCGCTCGACCGCACGGGCGCGCTCTTCGGCCAGCGCCTCGATGCTGCGGTGGAGCTCGAAGCGACGCGTCTCCGCGGCCTCGAGTGCGTCACGGTCGCGCAACTCGACGGCGAGCTGCTCCATGTTCTCGGCCGCCAGCACCTGCTGGATGGTGGCCGTCGTGTCCCCGTCGGCCCCTGCCAGCAGCCGCCCGAGCAGCGCCGCGATCCCACCCTCGAGCTCGGTGAGCGTGCTGGTCTCGTTGTGCTGAAGGGCTCGAAGATCGCGCAACTCCGCGGCCAGGGCCTCGTCGTGATCGAGCGCGTGGCGGACCGCGCGCTCCTGATCGGCCAGCAAGGGCGGCAACTCCGAGAGGGTGTGGTCGACCAGCGCGAGCTCGGTGCCGATGTCGTCGGCGCGTCTCCGAAGCTCGTCCAGCTCGGCCAGACTGTTGGCCAGCGGCCCGGGCATCGTGCGATCGACCCAGCGGCGGTCCACCTCGGCGCGCAGCAGACGCTCAGCGTGGTAGAGGTCACTGCCGGGCTCTGGCTCCCCGTGAGACGTCGGTACCATCCCCAGCGGTTCGGTCGCCAGCGTAGGCACCGAGGTGCCGCCGTCGAGGAAGGGCCGCAGGGCGTCGGCGAGGTCATCGGCGCTGGCGTAACGCTCTCCCGCGTCCTTTCGCAGGCACCGGAGCACGACCTGCTCGAGCTCGGGGTCGATGTCGCGGTTGATGGCCCGCAGCCGCGGCGGCGGCGAGAAGCAGTGGTGCTCGGCCAGCTCACCCGCGCCGCGCCCGGTGAACGGAAGCCGGCCGGTCAGCGCCTCGAAGAGGATGACGCCCATCGCATAGAGGTCGGTCGCCGGTGAGATGGGCAGATCCATGGCGATCTCGGGCGGCAGATACTCCGGCGTTCCCAACACCACCCCGCGCACGGTGTGAACCAACGTGTGCGGTTGCTGGCCCAACAGCTTGGCGATGCCGAAGTCGAGCATCTTGACGAAGTCGTCCTGGCCGTCGCGGCGGACGAGCAGCACGTTATCGGGCTTGATGTCTCGATGGATGATGTCGAGGGCGTGGGCGCGACCGAGCGCCGAGAGCATCTGAAGGGCGATGAGCAGCGTTCGGCGCGGGGCGAGCGGGCGCTCGCGCGCCATCAGGACCGACAGCGGCGCACCCTCGAGGTACTCCATCACGATAAAGGGCAGAAGGTCTTCCGTCTGACCCCAGGCGTGCACCTTGACCACATTGATGTGATCGATGCGCGCGATGGCGCGCGCCTCCTGCTCGAGCCGCTTGGCGGCGTCGATGTTGTCCGGAAGGTCGCTCTGCAGGATCTTGAGCGCCGCGGGCCGGCCGGTGTGCCGGTCGCGGGCGAAGTACACGACGCTCATCCCACCGCGCCCGAGCATCCGCTCGAGGACGAAATCGCCCACGCGCTGGCCGATGCGAGTGGCGCGGGGATCGCTCATTCGTCTCGCAGGCGGCCCACGCCGTCGTCGCTCAGCACCCACACCGCGCCGTCACCGGAGACGACGATGTCGTGCACCGCCACGCCCGGCAGACCGTCGACGAAGCCGAGGGCGGCGAACGTGTCACCCGGCTGGAGCACGGCCAAGCCGGCCGGCGTGCCCACGAAGACCCGCCCGTCGGCGTGCGCGGCCAAGGCCGTGATGCGCGTCACGGGGAGGCCCGCGCCCGTGTCGAAGGCGGTGATCGCGGCGTCCTGCCAACGGAACAAGCCGTCGGCGGTACCGATCCAGAGCGTGCCGTTGGGCGACACTGCGATGGCGGTCACGTCGACGTTGGGCAGCACGGTCGCGTCCAGCGTCTCCCACATGCGGCTGTCGGGCTCGTAGATGCCCACGCCGGCGTCGGTGCCCGCGTAGAGCCGCCCGTCGGGCCCCAGCTCGACGTCGCGCACCGCGTCGCTGGGCAGCCCACCCCCGCTGCGGGCGTTGTTGAGCGTGCGCACGTTCGTGGGATCGAGCAGCAGGACGCCGTTGGGGCCGGCCACCCACACCACGTTGTCCGCCTGGACCTCGATATCGTCGAGGGTGCCGTCGCCCAAGGCGCTGATGCGATCCCGTGTGAGCACGCTCCACTCGCCGTCGGGGCTTCGGTGCGCCACGCCGACCCCCTGAAGCAGGCACCAGAGGTCGCCGCCGCCCTCCGGCGCGTCGCAGCGATCCAGGCGCCCGTCCACGATACCCCGCAGCTCGAGCGCCGTGGGGCCCTCGGGCAGCAGCCTCAGGGCCTGGGCGCCCTCGCCGTCGGGCACGACGTACATGGGGTTCCCGGCGTAGTCGCGCGTGAGCGTGGCCCGCAGGTCCGGGCCCGGCAGCCCCAGGCCGGAGAGATCGCGCGTGACCGCCCCGACGCCGTCGAGCGCCACCAAGCCGCCCGGGCGCTCGATATCACCGCAGTAGCTCACGAAGAGCTCGCCGTCGGCATAGTCCAGCGCGACGCCGTCCGCCCCCTCGGTGGGCAGCAAGCCCGCGCGCTGGCTGTCGAAGAGCGTCAGCAGCGCCGGGTCGACGACGGGCTGATCGGGTTCGCGCGCGGGGGCGGGCAGATCGGCGCGGCGCCGCACCAACGAGCCGTCCGGCTTGCCCGGGCTGGCGTCCATGAAGGCCCACAGCCAGGTGCCATCGTAGGCCACGGCGAGCACCGTGTCGGTGCCGGTCTCGGCCGGCACGCCGCCGAAGTTGCGCCGCAGCGTGCCCCATTGGTTGTCGACGCCCTGCACGGCGATCCCGGCCGCCGTCGCCGCGAACACGCGGCCGTCGCCCACCACCACGTCGTTGACCTGGGGGTTGGGCAGGCGACCGTTCTGCGTGGTCACCGGCTGCACGAAGGCGCCCTGACTCTGCTGGAACCGTGTCAGGCCGAGGGGCGTGGCGATCCACAGGATGTCGCCGTCGAAGGCCAGGGCTCGAGCCTCGTTGCTCAAGAAGAAGTTCGTCTGCTCGGGCGGTACGCCCTGCTGCGTGAAGATCTGCCAGTCTCCGCCCGCGTTACGGCGCGCCACGCCCGCGCCGGCGGTGGCCACCCAGACCTCGCCGGGGGCGCCGGCGACGATGTCCGTGACGGACGCGGCGGGCAGCTGTGCCGTGATCTGGCTGAGCGGCGTGCCGTCGATGCCGAAGACCGCGATGCCCGCGTCGGTGCCCACCCAGACCTCGTCGCCCAGGCGTCGGATCACGTTGACCGCAGGCGCGGGCAGCGCGGCGGCCGGCGCCGTCTCGGTCGAACCGTCGGGCAGATGGAAGACCAGGCCGTCATGGGTGCCAATCCACAGGCGGCCCTCGATGCGAACCACGCCGCGCACGCACCGCGGCAGCGCGTCGGTGGCGGGGAAGGCGGCGAAGTACCCGTCGATCTGAACCAGGCCGCGTCCGGTGCCCACCCAGCGCGGGCCGTCCGGGGCGCCCGCAAGCGCGCGCACGTCGGCGGTCGGCAGGAGCGCCGAGCCGGGCGGAAACAGCCGACCATCGCCGTCGATGCGGCGCACGCCGGCCTCGGTGGCCAGATAAGCGCTGGCCCGCGGCGCGCCGACCAGCGCGCGGGCCTCGAAGCCTCGGAACACCTGCCCGGGATCGAAGGTGCCGTCGGGGGCCAACCTGACCGCCCCCTGCTCCGCCAGCAGCCAGACGCCGCCGTCGGGCGCGGGCGCCACATCAAGGAAGCCGCCCAAATCGGCCGGCAGCCCCGCCACCGCCGCGACGGGCCGGCCGGTCCCCAGCGTCAGCACGCTCGAGTCGGTGGCAATCCACAGCACGCCCTCTTCGGTGAGGTACATCCCCCGCAGATCGACGCTGGGCAGCTCACCCACACCCGAGAGCGACCAGCCCGCCTCGGTGAGCGTGTTGAGGCCCGCGTCGCTGCTGACGTAGATGAGGTCGTCCCCGGCCACGGCCACGTCGCGCAGCGTGCCCATCGGGCCGCCGCCCTGGTCGCCCGGACGCAGGTTGAAGATGAAGCCATCGGCGCGCACCACGGACAGGCCGCCGTCGGCGACGAACCAGGCGCGCCCGGCCGCGTCGACCTCGACCGCGCGCAGCCGATTGTCTGCCAGGCCGTCGGCGTTGCTGAGGCGAGTGACCGTGTCACCGTCGATGACCAGCGCGCCGCCGCTGGTGCCCGCCACCGCACGGTTGCCGGCCCCCAGAGCCACCGCGTGGACGGCGCGCACGAAGGTCATGGTGTCAAAGCGCGACTGGCAAGGCGCGACCGCCTGATCCGGGTTGGCCACCTGCGCGCAGTTGTCCACGTCATCGGTGACGCCGTCGCCGTCCGCGTCGTCGGCGCAGGCGTCACCCCGGCCGTTGCCGTCGGCGTCGAGTTGGTCCACGTTCGGCGTGCCCGGGCAGTTGTCGCGCCAGTCGGGCACCAGGTCGCCGTCGTCGTCGGGATCGCACGCGTCGCCGGCGCCGTCCTGATCCGTGTCGCGCCCCACCCGATCGGCGTCGAGGGGGCAAGGATCGGCACCGTCGGCCACCCCGTCACCGTCCGTGTCCCGACGCAGGGGATCGGTGCCCAGCGCCGCCTCGCCCGCGGCGTCGAGGCCGTCGCCGTCCGGATCCGGGTCACAGGCGTCGCCCAACATGTCGCGGTCGAGATCGTATTGCCCGGGGTTGGCCAGGCCTGGGCAGTTGTCGTTGACCTCGTCGACCCCGTCGCCGTCGACGTCGGGATCGCAGGCATCGCCCAGCGCGTCGTCGTCCTGGTCGGCCTGGTCGGCGTTCGCGGCGTGGGGGCAGTTGTCGACGTCGTCCGCGACGCCATCCCCGTCACCGTCCGTCCCCGGACCGCCGGTGTCTCGGCCACCGGGCCCAGCGTCGCGAGCCGGGCCGCCCACGTCGAACGTCACGCTCGCGTCGTCGTGCCCGGCCGCGTCGATGTACTGGACATCCGACTCCTGGGTGCTGCCCTCGAAGGCGTCGAAGTCCAAGCTGCAGCCCGGCAGGGCGCACGCCACGAGCAGCCCCACGGATCGCAGCGTTCGCGTCATCAGACTCATGTTCCGCCCTCTTGCCGTCGTTTTGGGCGCGCTGCGCCCCGCCACGCGGGTGGCCTGCCGGCAATTCGGCCGCAGGCGTACCCTAGGCACGCCGGATGAAGAGATCAGAGGGCCCGCGCGGTGATGAGACCTGCTGCGCGTTCCGCAGGAAGCAATGGGGCGCGCCATGACTCAGAACGTCCCCAGCACCTGGAGCGCGGGCGCCCCGTCAGGCCCGACGCCCAGCCCCGCCTGCACCGATCCCCGGGTGCCGACCGGCGCGTCGCTGCCGAACCACCACCAAGCCAAGCCACCGGCGATGGCCGCCCCCCCCACGCCATAGAGCACGTTGGTGAGGAGCACCAGGTTGTTCCCCGTGTCGATGTCAGACGACGCGATGAGCTCGTCGTTGGCCTCCTTGTCGCTGAGTTGGTCGTGCAGGCTCTTCGCGGACAGCCCGGTGATGGCGCCACCGCCCACGGCCACCACGCCCGCGCCGACCACGACCCAGGGCCAGAAACCGGCCCCGCCACCGCTCGCCCCCGGACCGGGCACGTCGCCGCCTGCCAGATCGCCGCTGCTCTCGTCCGACAGATCGATCGAGAGCGCCTCCTGCGCGCCGGCCTTGACCTCGACCGTGCGCGCGACCGCGCCGAAGCCTGGCTTCATCACCTTGACCGTGTGTGGCCCCTGCCGCAGGCGCAGCGGTCCCTCGAGCGGTGTTCGGCCCACCGGCTTGTCATCGACCAGCACCTGGGCGCCGGGCTCGGAGATGATGAGGAGCACGCTGCCAATCACGTCGGCGGGCACCAACACCAGATCGAGCTCCGCCGGCCGACCCTGGCTCAGCGTGATCGACTGATTCGCGGGCTCGTGCCCCGGCAGCTCGGCGATGATCGTGTAGGTGCCCGGCAGCAACTGGAACTTGACCGGCGCGGCGCCCATCGCGCCCTTCGACTTGTCATCGACGAAGACGGTGGCGCCCGCTGGCCGACTGCTGACCGACACCTCCACGTAGTCGGCGTGAAGGCTCTTCTTCAGCTCGGCGATGCGCGACACCAGAGCGGGGCGCTTGGGCGAGTTCGGCACGGCGTCGATGAAGCGCTGGTAGTAGGTCACCGCGTTGGTGACGTCCCCCGACTTCTCGTAGCAGAGGCCGATGTTGTAGAGCAGGTTGCCGTGGGGCTGGGCGTCGAACGCCTCTTTGAACAGCTGCGCGGCCACATCGTAACGACCGTCCTTGAAGGCATCGGCCGCCCGCTGCTTGGCCGCCGTGTAGGTCGGGTCGTCCTGGGTCCACCCGGCGGCCGGGGCGACCAGCAGGCCGACCGCGAACGCGCACCCGAGCAGCGCCGAGCGTGGGAGCATCATCGGTTCCTCCACCGAACTTCGCGGCCGCCGACGTCGCGCCCCGACCCCGCTCGCGGCGCTCAGTGTCGGGGCCGCGAGCTCCGCGGCCGGGCCATCCTAGGCGAGCCCCACCCAGCGCCGCAACCTCGCCGGAGCGGCCCCGAACGGGCTACTTCTTGAACTGGAACTCGATCTCGACCATCCCGATGGACAGCACGTCGCCGTCCTTCAGGAACTGCTTCGTGATGCGCTGGTTGTTGATGAAGACGCCGTTCGTGCTGCCGAAGTCCGCCAGCTCGAAGCGGTTGTCCTGCACCTTGATGCCGGCGTGGCGCTTCGAGACCGAGGGCTCGCGGAGCACCACCCCGTTGCCTTCGGCCGCTCCGATGTTGGTCAGCGCCTCCTTGATGAAGAAGGTACGCCCGTTCAGCGCGCCCGACGAGCGCACGACCAGACGGCCATAGTGCGGCAGCGCCTCGCAGTACTTGCAGACCTTCCAGTCGGCCGGGATCTGGTTGTTGCACTGGCGGCACGTGTTCAGGGCCGGCCCCGCGTCCTGTTCGCCGGCGTCGTCGCGCCGATCGCGGATCAATCGGACGACGCTCCGCCCGATGAAGAACAGCAGCACCAGCCCAACCAGGCTACCCACGCTCACGAGCACCCAGGTCCAGATGTGGCTCTCGCGCTCGGGGACATGCTGAATGACGGCGTTGCTGGTGTAGTCCTGGCCGCCGTAGTTGGCGCTCACGGTGAAGGTGACCGACTTGTCGTCCTGGTAGTCGGTGCTCTGAATCTTCACCACGTGCTGCCCCATGAGGGCCTTGAGCGCGGTCTCGAGCTCGAACTCGACCTTGGCCGGTTCGATGGCGGTCCACACGGTGCCGCCGGTCGCGTCCGCGAGGTCACGCAGCCGCTGCAACTGGTCGTCGTGGGGGTTGCCGCTCTCGATGGCGTTGCCGATGACGTGCACCCGGACGTTGCGATCGGTGGCGACCTGCTTGATGCGCGCGAAGGCCGCGTTCAGCTTGTTGGCCTGCTCGCCGTCGAAACCGTCGGACACCACGAGGAGCGCGCGGTTGGGGCCCACCGAGCGGAAGTCACCCGGGAAGGCATCGAGCCCCTTCAGGATCGCCGCCGACAGGTAGGGCGTCGCGCCGTTGGGGACGACCTCTTTGCTGACCCAGCTCACCGCGTCGCTGTGCTTGGGCGACAGGGCCTGCGTGGTGACGATCGTCTTGCCGTCGAAGGCGACCACGTAGCTGAGGTCGCGGTCGCGCAGTCCGTTGAGCACCTTGCTGACGCCGAGCTGGGCGTGCTCGAAGGCGCCGTTCTCCTTGCTGGCGATGTCCGCCTGGAAGACGATCGCCAAGGCCACGCTGGCCGTGCTCTGCTCGAGCTGCCCGACCGTGACCTTTCCGTCGATGGTCTCGCCGTCGACCGCCACCGACCACAGGGTCGGATCGGTCGCCATCAGCGGTTCGCCCCGGCCGTCTTGCAGAGAGGCGAAGAACGTCAGCCCACCGGTGACCGCGTCGGCGAGGTCCACGGCGTCCAGCCGCAGGTGGGTGGCCTGGATGCGGCCGCTGCCCTGCGCCCAGACGCCCCCGGACGCGAGCGCCAACGCGAAGAGCGCCCCGATGATCGGAGCGGTCCGTCGCCGAACGCTCCCTCCTCGACGTACCTGCATCAATACAGCGCCTTGAACCGGAACTCGGTGCGCCCGAGGCGAATGCTGTCGTTGTCGATCAGCTCTTCCTTGGTGACCTTCTTGTCGTTGACGAAGCACCCGTTCGTCGACTCGGCGTCGAGCAGCTCGTAGCGGCCGTCCTCGTAGCGGATCATCGCGTGGCGCGAGGACAGGAACTCATCGGTGATGACGATGTCGTTGTCGGCGGCGGCGCCCATGGTGTTCTTGCCCGGGTACAGGCGGTAGTCGGTCCCCTTCTGGTTGCCGTTCATGATCACGATCCAGCCGACGACCTCCTTCTTGGTCGCCTTGAGGGCCGAGATGTCGACGGCCATCGTGCGGTTGGAGGCCATCGCGGGCAGCTCGGGCCCCGGTCCGCGCGCGGGACCTCCCTGTGGCAGGGGCGGTTGCCCGGCGGGCGCGGGGGCGTCCGCCGCCAGATCGTTGCCACAATAGGGGCACTGCTTCCACGAGGGGTCGGTCTCGGCGCCGCAGCCTGGGCAGCCGGACGCGGCGCCCGCCTCGCCCTCCTTGTCACCGAATTTCCACCAGCCCATCTTCTTCTTCTTCGCCGCCGGGGCCTCGTCGGCCCGCCCCTGCTTCTTCTTCGCCTTGTCGCCGGCCGCCGCGACGACCTTGCGCGCCTGGCCCTCCGCCTTCTGCCGGGCCTTCACCTTCGCTTCGTGGATCTGGCGGTTGATCCGCGCATCGATCCGACCCTTGATGACTTCCCGGGGATCGCGCATCGCTCGCCTCTACCGGACGGGACCACCGGCGGGGCCATCGTTGCTCAGCGTCGCGCATTTCGCAAGTCGCCCCGGGGTGCGCGGGCGCCTTCCTGCGCGCCTGCCACGGCCACCTACTGCAGCTGGTAGAACCAGTAGCGGAACATGTTGATGTCGCGGTCCGCGGTCAGCATCACCTGCTTGACCGTGATTTGCGCCGTGCTGATGTGCTGGGCCGGGATCACATAGGGCCAGTTGCGCCACCGGTACTTCCGATCCTCACCGTCGCAGTTGAGGATGCGGTCCAGGCGCTGGCCGTTCACGTGGATCTCGGCCTGATAGTCGCCGTGCACGTAGTCCATGCGGCGGATCATCATCACGGCGTGATGCGGCGTGAGGTTCTTGATCTTGAACTCGCTGGATCCGCCCTCGTGCGCGATGCCGCTGTCCTCGATGACCGTGCCGTCCGGGTAGCGCAGCTTCTGGCGCGTGCGGTAGGTGTCCTCGGCGCCGTGGATGGCGAAGTCGTGCGCGGCCTCGCTCTCCTTGTCGAGCACGTCGATCTGATCGACGAGCACCCAGGTCTTGCCGTCGACGATGAGTTTGTCGGTGAAGGGCTCGGAGCGGACCTTGATGTCCTCCATCGCGATGCCGGCCAGCTCGCCCGCGCTGTCCTCGGCGGTGGCCGCGCCGTCCAGGACGCGCAGATCCTCGATCTCGGGCCGGATGCTGTCGAGGATCGACTCGATGGCCTCGCACGCCATCGCCTGGTAGCGCATCACGTTGTCCAGCGCGTCGTCCGTGCGCCGCCGATCGAGCACTTGGCCGCGCAGGATCTCGACGTTGCGCTTGAAGCCCTTGAACTGCTCCATCGCCGACAGATCGGGCACCCGGCCCTCGACCTCGTAGACGATGTCCCACTCCAGCTCAGCGATGATGTGCAGCAAGTCCCAGATGTTGCTGTGATCGACGTAGGCCGTCTTGAGCAGCATCTCGAGCGTGATCACCGCGTGCAGGGCGTCCTGCGCGGCGATGATCTTCTTCACCCGCCCCAGGTAGGCCAGGACGCGCTTCTCGAGGGCGATGATCTCGTAGAGCCGCCACACCAGCAGCGGTGAGAGCCGCTGGCCGGCGACCCCCGCCCGCCGCACGAAGCGCGCGTCGATCTCGTTGGAGCCGGGGCTATGGGGATCGCGCGCGTCGGTCACGCGCTTCGCGCCCTTCTCGAGGTAGATGCGGCACAGCTCGACCTCGTGCTGCACGTCGGGCTCGACGATGCTGAACTCGAGCTTGTGGCCCTCCTCGACCCGCCGGTGACCCTGGTAGTCCAGGTTCTCCTTGTAGGCGATGAAGTCGGTCAGCTTCTCGACGTACCGCAGCACCAGGTAGATGGTCTGCGGCAACTTGAAGTCGGCCGGGTTGAGCGTCTTGATCTGCTTCTCGTGCACGAGGATGTCGTGCCCCATCGCGTCGATGGCGTAGCCGCTGCCCACCTCGACCGAAAGATCGCCGCGCCCGCGGCTGGTGACGCGCAGCTCGTCGCCGGTGCCGGGCACGACCCCCGGCGCATGGAACATGCGGTTGTGCAGCGCGCGCTTCTCGACGTGGTACGTCTCGGCGTCGTTCCAGTCCTGCTCCGTGGTCAGGAAGCCTTTGAAGAAATTGATGCGTTTGAACGGCTTCGCCATCGGTCAGTCCTCGGCCTCGCCCTCGCCGGGCGCGTAGGGGGTGCCGGCCACGACGCCCGAGTCCCCGATGCCCACGCGACCGATGCCCACCACGAACGGCTGAAGCGCGTCCAGGGCGGGTGCGGCCGCGAAGGTCAGGTAGTAGGCGGCGTGCGCCGGCTTCTCCATGCGGATGATGTCGTGAATCTTCAGGATCATCGCGTCGCTGGCGTCGGTGAAGGCCGCGGGCACCTCGACCATGAAGCAGTGCGCCAGGTTGACCGGCGGCAGCACGATCGAGTCGAGCCCGATGCGGATCTCGCCCACGCGGAAGCCGCGGTAGGGCCACTGATTCTCGAGCACGCGGGGCTCGACCTCCGTGAAGATCGAGAGGAACAGCTTCAGGCCCCGCACGGTCCCGCGGTAGCCGTAGATTCCGATCGCCTGCTGCACCAACCGGCGCTGCTTGGCCTCGGGCCAGTCCTGATCGATGGCCAGGGCCACCCAGTCGGCCAGCCACGCGAGGAACTCCGGTGGAGCCTCGAGCGGATCGAAGTACCGGTGGACGCCGTCGATGGTGCGCTGCAGATCCGCGAAGATGTGGTCGAAGATCCACAGGAACTCGCGGAGGAAGTGCCTCCCCCCCCCGCTGTCGGCCTTCTGGAAGACCTGCGGCAGGTGGTGCAGGAGGCTGCGGCGCGACACCACCAGCTCGACCGACTCGTGCGTGGCGACGAGGGCGCCCGGCTGCGGCTGCTGGCGGATGACCTCGTCCTCGGGGCGGTAGGCCTCCTCGTAGCGGACGCGAATCTGCGCCTCGCGGAAGCCCGCGTTGACCAGCATGAGCTGCGCGTTGCGCAGGCGCAGCCCGGCAAGCTCGGGCATGCGCACCGTCCGGCTGACGATCTCGCGAGGCTGTCGCACTGAACCCCTTCTCCGCCTACAGGAACTTCTCGCGCGGCTTCTCGATGACGTCGACGTCGCACAGGTGCACCAGCTCGTCGGCGCGCACCTTCACCTGCTCGACCTCGCCCCGGCGGTCCTCGTCGATGAGGCGGATGCGGTGCACCGCGTCGACGCCGTCGACCTCCTCGACCACGTGGTACAGGTCGAGCTTGAGCACGTTGCGCCCGAAGTCCCAGCCCTGCCCCGAGCGCCCGCCCACCAGCGGATGCAGGAAGCGGCGCAGCTTGTCCTCGACGTTGCGCCGCAGCACGTCGGAGCTGCCCGAGGTCGTGCGCACCACCTCGACGGCGATGCTGATCTCGACGTAGCGCGGCCGCACCACGCGGACGATGGTGGTCAAGAGCCGACGCTCGTCGATGAAGTGGCGCACGCGGCGCAACAACTCGGTCGACGGCACCAGCTTCATCGTCAGGTCGAGGCGCCGCTCGTCTTGCTTGGGCACCACCACCACCGTCACCTCGCCCTCGCGGCCGATGGTGTTGAGGCACTTGGCGCGGGCGATGCCGTTGCTGGCCTGCAGCGTCAGCCACTCGAAGTCCTCGGCGGTGACGGCGCGATTGCGGCTCTTGATGACGTGGGGGCCGCGGGCCTTCGCCTCGTCGACCGTCTCCTGGTCGCTGCCGCCGCCGGCCGGGAAGGGGTTGGACACCGACTCGATGTGCGCGATCGACTTGCGCATCGCGTTGACGACCTCGCCGGTGACGTTGCCGCGCGCACCGCCGCCGATGCGATAGAACTCGGCCACCACGTTGGCCGTGCCCGCGGGTGGGGGCAGGCCCTTGCGGCCGTCGCCGAACCGAAGCTCGCCGCGTACCCGGTCGATCACGTAGTGGCGACTCTTGGGGCCCGACTCATAGAAGCTCTCGACCTCGCGCCAGCGGACCCAGCAACCGCCCTCGTCGAGGGGGCGCAGGGCGTCCTCGCCAAGATCGGCCAGCAGCGCGGCACGCTCCACCGCGGGCGGCACGTCGCGCTCGCGAACCGCGATCGCCTGGTCGTCGAGCAGAGGCCCCTGGGCGAAGCGGAAGGCCTGGTTGGGGGTGCCGTCCGAGTTGCCCAGCACCTCGTTGCGCAGCGTCGTCTGGTTATGGGCGAAGGCGGCGTTGAGCAGCACGTGGGTCAGGCGCGGCGTCTGGTGGTAGCCGCCCATCTCGAGGCGGGCGCGCATCCAGTACAGGGCCTCGCCGAAGCGCTTGCTGGGCTTGTGGTCGGGGGGCCCCACGAAGCTGAGGAAGCCGCTCTCGGTGAATGATCGGGTCCCGTCGTCGGGCGAGAGATCCACCCACTCTGTGCCGTTCCAGTACTCCCACACCACGCGCTGCTCGGCCTCGAGCGCGCGGTCACGCTCGGCGTAGTGGGCCTGCAGGTACTCCTCGTGGCCCCGGTCGCGCTCCAAGGCGGTGCGCTCGTTGGTCTGGAAGAACAGGCGCGCCGGCGCGTTGGGGAAGGCCTTCTCGAAGCCCAGGAACAGGGACGGCCTGTCCTCGGCCGAGGGCTCGAAGGCCTGGAACACCTTGAGGGGCGTACGCGCGGTCAACGAGTGATCGAAGTACGCGAAATCATTGTAGGTCAGGACGGTCCCGACCGGGTGCTCCTCCTCCGTGTAGCGGAAGGTCATCGAGCGCACCCAGGGCGGCCGCAGGGGGCGCTCGTCGCGCCAGATCCAGCGGTCGCCATCCAGCTCGTACTGGCCGGCGACGCCGAAGTCGCCCGCCTCGATGCGGCAACGCAGCCAGGGGCCGGGCTCGTTCTGGATCTCGACGTCGCCCAGCTTCTCGGGGCGGCGGAAGCGGACCTCACCGTTGTGGCTGAAGGCCGCGGTGCCGTCCTGGAAGTCGATCGAGGCCGCAGAGCGCGAGCCCTCGGGGGTGGCATAGCCGAGGATCCGCCACTTCTTGCCGTCGTGATACTCCCACACCAGCACCAGCTCCTCGCTGGGCTGGGGCGGGTCGTAGAGCTTCGGATCGGCCAGCTGCACGTCGATGCGCACCACCGAGCCCGGCTGCGCGGGCAGCGATTGCGGCAGGAGGTAGAGCATGTGTTCGGTGCGCGGCTCGTTGCCGAGCGGCGCCCAGGCGCGCTGCAGATCGACGGTCAAGAAGACGCCGCTGTCGATGTTCACGTAGGCCCCGACGGGGGGCAGCCCCTCGCCGGTCAGCTCGACGCGGCAGAGCACCGAGTCGATGACCGTGTCTTGCGCGTCGGGGGGCGTCTCGATGAGGCGGCCGCGGATCCAGCGGCTGGTGATGCCGTTGATCTCGAGCTCGTGGATGGCGTCGATGTCCTGGAAGGCGACAGCGTCGTCCTCTACGCGAGTCTGCGAGCGGGTCATCTCGCGCCAGCGGCGACCGTTCCAGTACTCCCAGTCCAGCAGCTCGACGATCGAGGCGCTGCCGGCCGAGCTCACGCGGACCACGAGGAGCGAGTCCTCGCCCACCTGCTCGAAGCGTGGATCGCCCAGGTAGAGGCTGCGCTCGATGTGGTTGACGCCGTTGAACACCTCGAAGCCGTCCGTGGTGCGGCCGTCGAGGAAGGGCGTCTGATCGCTGTACTCGTCGCTGACCTGGGTGAAGCAGCGCGCGACGCGGTTGTCGGTCACGAGCAGATCGTCGGTCGTCTCGAAGACGACGGGCTCCTCGCGACCGGCCGACACGGTCGACACGGGGCTCGCGGCCCGCACCCAGGTCGGCGGCGCGCCGGGCACCAGCTTGAACTGGAGCAGCGCGCGAGCCGGCTGGGGTGGCTGAAGCCGGACGCCCATCAGGTTCAGGAAGGCGATGAAGTTCTTGTCGGTGACCTTGTTGAGCCGGTAGATGGCCATCTCGGTCATCCAGGCGAAGAGCTCGACGAGCGTGATCCCCGGGTCCGACGGGTTGAAGTTGGTCCACTCGGGGCAATACTGCGGGATCAGCCGCAGCGCTTCCTCGACGAGATCCCGGTGCGTCCGATCATCGAGGTTGGGGACCGGGATCATAGATCCTCCTCACGCCGCAGGAAGAACGGGTAGACCAGGTTGAAGTGCGAGTTGGTCGAGCGCACGACGTAGCGGATGTGCAGCTCGATCGTGTTGGGCGCGTCGGGGTCGGGCCGGCAGTCGACATCGACCTCGCGGATACGCGGCTCCCACTTCACCATGGACTCCTTCGCGTGGAAGCCCACCAGGTTGCGGGTGTGCGCGTTGTTGGGCGCGAAGACGAAGTCGTGGATGCGACAGCCGAAGAGGGGGCGGTAGAGGCGCTCGCCGATGCCGGTGCCCAGCACGATGCGCACGCTCTCCTCGATGTTCTGCTCGTGTGCGCTGACGCCGAGCCCGCCGGCGCCGTCGACGGTCAGCGGAAAGCCGATGCCCTTGCCGAGGAAGCTGCGGTTCAACCGAGGCGCCCCTCGAAGCTCTCGCCGCAAACGCTGCAGGTGACCCGCAGGAAGGGCGCCTGGGCGGTGATCTCGCTCAGCGGTTCGCTGCAGTAGGGGCAGCGCAGGCCCGTGCGGCGTCCGTTGTGGATGGCCTCGACGACCGGCATCCAGGCCGCGAGCGCGTCCACGTCGCCCGCGCCCTCCGAGGACAGCTTCCACTGCCAGGGTTGGTCGCCCGCGTCCGCCGGTGCGGTGATCGATGTGGGCGTGGCCGCGGTCGCGGCCGGGGGGGGCGCGGGAGCCACCTCGACGACCGTCACGCCGCGCGCCGTGGCGCCGGCCGCCTCGCGCCGCTGTCCCATCGCCATGGCCTCCGCATACAGCCCGTCGTCCCGCCCGTGCCCCAGCTTTCCCTGAAAGCCCATGCCACACGCGGGGCAGCGCAGCGTCACCTCGGGCCCGTCCCGGCGCGCCTCGAGCACGCCCTGCTGACAGGCCGGGCAACGGTGGCCGGTGAGCTTGCCGTTGGCCACCGCCTCGGCGACTTCGTACCAATCGACCAGGAGGGCGTCGTCCATCCAGCGCGCTCGGCTCTTTTTTGGCCACGTGGGGGCCGGCGCAGACCGGGTCCCGCGCGGCGAGCCAGGACTATACCACTTGGCGCCCCCGCTACCAGCCGCAGCGTGCCGCCACGAAGCGCGTGGTATAGCCGCCGCTGACCTTCACCTTCGAGCCGAAGATGTGGGTGACCGACTCGACGAAGTAGTTGCCGTCGAAGGCGTCGCCGACGGCGCCCACCTCGATGACCGCCCCCGGGTGGAGCCGGGCGTCGCCCTGCACCTCGACGTCGGCGCGGATGAAGGTGCGGGCGTACTCGTTGAGCTTGGTGCGAGCGATCTTGTCGGCCTCCTCCTGGCTGAAGACCTTGTAGTCGACGAGCTGTCGCTCGGTCTCCCCCCACTTCTGCTTGACCTCGTCGGGGCCGGCCGTCGGACCCATCGCGTCGTACAGTTGGGACATCGGCGCCTTGCCGACGATCTCCTTCTTCTGCTGGGGATCCCAGCCCCGCACGACGACGTCACTGACCACGCGGGCCAGGCTCTGACGGCCCTCGAAGCGGCGCAGGAACACCTCCTTCTTGGCCAGGTCGGGGTTCTGGTAGACCGCCTTCAGCAGCGGTGACGCCTTCACGTCCGGCGCCTTGAAGCGCAGCTTCTTGGGGTCCTCGAGGTGGCGGACGCAGAGGTCGAAGTCCAGCCATCCGGCGATGCCGCGCACGAAGTCCAGGTCGCTCTGGTTGTGCTGGATGACGTACTCACGCACGAAGGCGGTGTCTTCGGCGTCGGCGGTCAGGCCGCGCTCGCGGGCGACGGCGGTCACGATGTCGCTGAACTTTTGATCGAGGTAGGTGCGCGTCGCGCGGCCGCGCGTGAGGCGATGCAGATAGTCGAAGGCGCGTACGGTGAACAGGCGGGGCCCGTTCTCGGTGACCGCCACCGCGGTCCCGATGACCTCGCCCTCGAAGATCTTGGTCTCGCCCTGCTTCTGATAGCCGAGCGACACCTCGACCTTGCTGCCCGGCGCCATGTGCGCGTTGCCCGGCTGGGCCGCGCTGCCGCCGCGAAAGCGGTCGTAGCTGCCGTCGTGGTTGTTGAACTGAATCGAGACGCTGGCGGGCGCCTGTCGCCGCAGCTCGACGCGCACCTCCTGCAGGTGCGCGTCGTCCCGGGCGTTCAGCTCGGTGCCGTTGAAGCGCACCTTGTAGGTCGGGACGAATTGCTGGTCGTTGTCGCCCATGGCACGCGCACCTTCAGCGGAGAATCGGCGGAATGATCAGGCGCTGGCCCGGCAGCAGGCGGAACGGGTCGTCGATGCCGTTGGCGTCGGCGATGCGACGCCACTCGCCGGGATCGTCGTACTCGACCGCGGCGATCGCCTGGAGCGTCTCGCCCTGCCGCACCGCGTGCAGCTTGGCGTGATCGGGGCTCTGCTTCTTGGTCTCGTTGCTCTGCTCGATGGCGGAGCGCGCCTCCCGAAGGCTGAGCGTGCAGGTGGCGCGCACCGGCCGCCCGCTCTCGAGGAACATGGTGAACCGGTGGCTGATCGACTCGACCACGCCCTGGAACTTGAGAGCGCCCCAGGTGACCATCACGAGCGGCGGACGGTGCAGCTCGGCGTCGATCTTCGCCAGCTTGTGCAGCTTGTCCGTGTGCTCGGTGACCGGCGTGCCGGCCTCGTAGGTGTCGAGGAACAGCTCGAGCGCGAGCGTCTCGCCCTGGCCGGTCGTGAACTGCATCTCGGGGGCGTCGAGGCCCGCGGCTGACTGGGGGTTCCACGGAACGCTCTTGGCGACCGTGTACTCCTTGGGGTTGAACAGCGCCTCGATACTCGCGCCCTGGCGCTCGCCGTCCAACGGCGTCAGGCTGAGCTTCGCTAGTCCCATTCGTCCTCTCCCAGGCGCGTCATCTCGAACTCGATGAGGCGTCGCAGCCGATCGATTACGTCGCCGGCGATCTCGTCCACTTCCTCGGGGCTCAGGTCCTCGTCCACCTGCCCAGCCAGCTTGTGCCGGGCGGCCTCACCCGTCTCGGCCTTGCCGCCGCCCTTCTGGCCCGTCGAGCGCAGCACCTCGC
>CALBMW010000774.1 GCA_937896275.1 uncultured Myxococcales bacterium | reverse complement strand
GTCCAAGTACCTGTCGTACAAGGGCCTCGTGAAGGTGATGAACATCACCGACAGCCGCCGCTACGAGCCCGCCCAGGTGATCTTCGAGGAGGGCGCGCGAGATGACGCCTTCTTCGTCACGCTCGAGGGGACGGTGCGCGTCACCAAGGGCGGCGTGCTGTTGGCCGAGTTGGGCCCCGGCGGGCACTTCGGCGAGATGGCCATGGTCGACAAGGCGCCGCGCTCGGCCACCGTGACCGCGCTGGGGGCGGTGCGCGCGCTCGTCATCCAGCGGCAGCAGTTCTACGAGCTGATGCGGCGCGATCCGGTGATGTCCGTGAAGCTGACGTGGAGCTTCATCCAGGTGCTGAACACGCGGCTGCGCATGACCAACAAGGAGCTGCTGGCCGCGCGCGACACCATCGACGTACTGCGCCGCCACCAGGTGGGGGGCGTGTTGGCCGAGATGCCGATGCTCGATCCCACCGTGGCCGCGGTGGGGGCCCTGCCGGTCGAGGTCACCGACGAGCTGATTCCGGGCTTCCTTTTCACCGAGAGCGAGGCGGGCGGCACCGATCCGCTGCTGCGCGCCGACGGTGACGGCGACGCCCAGCGCGCCCGAGAGACGGCCGGGCGGGCCGGTGCCAGCGTCCCGAGTCCGCCCGCCGCGCCGTCGACGGTGACGACGACCTTGCCTTCGCAAGAGGCGCTCGGCGTCCCGGACGGGCCGGCGCGACGTGCTGATCCCGCATCGCCGGCCCGGGTCGACGACCGCGCCACGGTGGGCGCGCCGCCACCGGCGATGCGCGTCGTCCGCGAGCGGGAGGAGCCGTCGGTCGTGTTCGAGCCGTCACCGGACGACTCGTCGGAGGACGGCCCCGGGTGAGCGCGCCCCCCCAGCCTGTCGCGCCCGGACCCCGTCGTCGCGTGCCCCGGTCGGTGATCATCGCCATCGCCGCCTTCGTCGCCGCGATGCTGGGCGTCATGGGGTGGGTGTTCCGCGCCGCCGACGTGGGCCCGCCCACCGGCAAGCTGATCTACTCCGATGACTTCGAGCGCCCCGCGATCAGCGACGACTGGAAGCAGTCGGCCGAGGCCGATCAAGGCTGGGACGCCGGCACGTGGCGCGTCGAGGGTGGCCGCCTCTGGGGCGAGAAGATCCACAACGCCGCGCTGTGGCTGCAGAAGCCGCTGCCCGAGAAGGTGCGCATCGAGTTCGACGCGCGCGCCGAGAGCGAGCAGGGCGACGTCAAGTGCGAGGTCTTCGGCGACGGCCGGACGCACCAGAGCGGCTACATCCTGATCCACGGCGGGTGGAACAACTCGATCAACACCATCGCCCGGCAGGACGAGCACGCCGAGGAGCGCAAGGAGGATCGGCGCTGCGCCGATCGCGACGGGCGCGTCACCTGCGTGGAGCGCGGCGTCGACTATCACTGGACGCTGGTGCGCACCGACGACACGTTGCGCTGGTATCTGGACGGGAAGCTCTTCCTGACCTACCCCGACGCCCACCCGGTGCAGGGCCGGCACTTTGCCTTCAACGACTGGGAGGCGCAAGTCTCCTTCGACAACCTGAAGATCTACGACCTGTCCGAGTAGCGGGCGTGCGCGAGCGCCGGCAACCCGCGGCGCACGCGGGCCTGTTCGGCGAAGTCGAGGTCGACCACGGCGACGCCCTCCCCCTCGCCCTGATCCACCAGCACCCGTCCCCAAGGATCGACGGCCAGGCCGTGGCCGTAGCTGACCCGGTCACTGCCGGGGTGGCTGCCCGACTGCGCCGCCGCGATGACGAAACACTGGTTCTCGATGGCGCGCGCCCGCAGGAGCACCTCCCAGTGCGCCTTTCCGGTGGGCACCGTGAAGGCGGACGGTATGAGCAGCACCCGAGCGCCTCGGGTGACGAGCGCGCGGAACATCTCGGGGAAGCGCAGGTCGTAGCAGATGGCCAGCCCCACCGGGATGCCGTCGACCGGGTGGACGGTGACGCGGTCACCGGGCGTGGTGCTGGCCGACTCGCGGAGGCTCAACTCGGGCAGGTCGAGGTCGAACAGGTGAATCTTGCGGTAGGTCGCCACCAGGAGACCGTCGGGCGCGAACAGCAGCGAGGTGTTGGCGGGCCGCGTGGGATCATCGGTGCGCTCCGGGAAGCCCGCCAGGTTCAGCCACACCTGATACCGACGGGCGAGGACCCCGAGGCGCTGACAGGTCGGCCCATCGAGGCGCTCGGCGGAGGCGCGCTTGAGGGGCGCCGGCGCGAGCAGGGTGGCGTTCTCCGGCAGCGCGACGAGGCGGGCGCCCTGAGCGGCGGCCTCGGCGATCCCCGCCTCGATGGCGGCGAGGTTCGCGGCCGCATCGGCGCTGCTTCGGAGCTGTACGAGTGCGACGCGCATGCACCGATGTACGACCGAATCTCCTTGCGCGTCCAGTCCTGCGCATGGTAAATGCGCCGCCAACTTACCGGGCAATCGGCACGGGGGCTCCGAGGGGCCCCTTTTTTGTTCCCGGAGACGGATGCGGCCGCGACGCGGCGAAAGACGAGGCGGATGACGGGTCCGGACAGCGACGATCCCAGCGATGACGCGCCCGGTGGTGACGCGCCCAGGCGTGACGCGCCCAGCCTCGACGCTCTCATTGGCGGCGCGCTGCAGCCGGTGCCGCGGATCGTGCGCGCCGCCGCGCAGCCCATCGTCGATGCGCTGGGGCTCTCGCTGGTCGGCGTCGAGGTGGCCCATGAGGGTGCCCGCACCATCCTGTGGGTCTTCATCGACAACCCCGAGGGCGTCACGATCGAAGACTGCGCGCGCGTCAGCCCCGAGCTGAGCGCCGCGCTCGACGTGGACGACCCGCTGCCCGCGGCCTACGAGCTGCGCGTCTCTTCCCCTGGGCTGGACCGCCCGCTGATGTCGGCGCAGGACTTCGTCCAGTACGCCGGCCAGGAGGCCCAGCTCTCGCTTTCCACCCCGTTGGGTGGGCGGCGCAAGTTCACTGGCGTGCTCGGGGGCGTCGAAGGTGACGCTGTCCTGATCCGCTGTACCGACGCGGAGCACCGCGTGCCCCTGTCGGCGATCTACCGTGCGCGCCTGCGCTACGAGGTCGAGATCGGCCAGCGCCGGTCTTGAGGCCGGCCACCGTCCGGCGTGAGCACGCGAATCGGAGCGAAGCATGGAACTGAACCTCAATCACGTCATCGAGCAGGTCGCCAAGGACAAGGGCATCGACCGCGAGGCCCTGCAGGAGACCCTCGAGCAGGCGATCCTTCAGGCGGCCAAGAAGGTCTTTGGCTCGGAGCGGGAGATCGAGGCGCAGTACAACCTCGAAGAGGGCGTCGTCGAGCTCTTCCAGATCATCCGGGTCACCGACGAGATCCTCGATCCCTTCAACGAGCTGACGCTCGAGGAGGCGGAGGAGCACGGCCTGGACGCGGAGCTCGGCGACGAGCTGCTCTTCCAGATCTTCTACCTGCCCAAGGATGACAAGAAGGCCCGCGAGCAGGACGAGCGCTACGGTGACATCCTGCAGCTGAGGGCCCAGCGCGGCGCCTTCGGGCGCATCGCGGCCCAGACGGCCAAGCAGGTCATCACGCAACGTATCCGCGAGGCCGAGCGCGACAACGTCTACGGCGAGTACATCGACCGCAAGGGCGAGCTGATCACGGGCATCGTGCGGCGCTTCGAGCGCGGGAACATCATCGTGGACCTGGGGCGCGCCGAGGCCATCCTCCCCGTCCGCGAGCAGGTGCCGCGTGAGTCCTACCGCCCCGGTGACCGCATTCAGGCCTACGTGCTGGACGTGCAGCGCAACGTGAAGGGCCCGCAGATCGTGCTCTCGCGCACGTCACCCGGGCTGCTCATCAAGCTCTTCGAGATGGAGGTGCCCGAGATCTACGAGGGCATCGTGCGCATCGAGACGGCCGCCCGCGAGCCGGGCAGCCGGGCAAAGATCGCCGTGTCCAGCCGTGATCCGGACGTGGATCCGGTGGGCGCCTGCGTGGGCATGAAGGGCTCTCGCGTCCAGGCGGTGGTGCAGGAGCTGCGCGGCGAGAAGATCGACATCGTGCCCTACAGCGAGGATCCCGCGCGCTTCGTGTGCAACGCGATCCAGCCGGCCGAGGTGTCGCGCGTCTTCATCGACGAGGAGACCTTCACCATGGAGCTCATCGTCCCCGACGATCAGCTCAGCCAGGCCATCGGCCGGCGCGGCCAGAACGTCCGGCTGGCCAGCCAGCTCACCGGCTGGAAGATCGACATCCACTCCGAGAGCAAGATCCTCGAGCTCGAGGAGGAAGCCCGGCTGGCCCTGATGGCGCTCGACGGCGTCACCGCCGAGCACGTCGACACCCTGTGGCGCCTGGGCTACCGCTCGCTCGAGCACATCGCCCAGACCGAGGAGGAGGAGCTCGCCAACATCCCGGGCATCTCGGCGGCCGACGCCGAGCGCATCCGGGCGGGGGCCGAGGATCTTCTGCTGCGCAAGGAGGCCGGCGAGGACATCCGGCCGCGCGCGCCGCTGCCCGAGGGTTACGACCCCGACATCGAGTGGAATCGCTGGCCGGCCGACGTCGACGCCCTGGGTCGCGACGTGTTCGACCGCTGCGTGCGCTCCGGGCGCTTCACGCTCGAGGCCATCGCCGCCGAGGAGAGCCCCGAGGCCTTCTCCAAGTCGATCGGCATGGACATCGAGCGCTCCGTGCAGACCATCTACGCCGCGCGCGAGGCCCTCTCGGCCGTGCGTCTGGCGCGCGGTCTGAGCGAGGCCGAGGTCCCGGCGGGCGACGACTCCGAGGCTCAGGACGGCCCCACGGCGGACGCAGGCTCAGCGGCGGACGCCGGCTCGGAGCCAGACGACGGCTCCGAGTCGGAGGTGGAGGGCTGAGGCATGGTCGGCCGGGGCGGACGCGGCCGTCGTAAGCCCAGGATCGCCGGGCCGTCGACGAAGGGGATGCGCACCTGCCTCGGCACCCGTGAGCGCCTCCCGCGTGAAGAAATGATTCGGGTCGTCCGCGACCCAGAGGGACGCATCCGGGTCGACCGCTATCTCAAAGCGCCCGGCCGCGGGGCGCACCTCACCTACGACCGGGACGCCATCGAGGCCGCGGTCAAGCGCCGCGCCTTCGGGCGAGCCTTCGAGCAGCCGGTGCTGGCGGTCGACGCCGAGGCGCTGATCGCCGAGGTCATCGAGTCCATCGAGGCCCGGATTCGCGATGGCCTGGCCTTGGGCCGCCGCGCGGGCCTGACGGTGTCGGGGCTGGACTCGGTGGATCGGTGTTTCGAGCGGATGGGGGCGCTGGTGCTCGCGACGGACGCGGCACCCGCCACGGCGGAGCATCTTCGGCGCCGGGCCGAGCGAGCAGGCTGTCCATTGTGGACCTTCGGGGACCGCGAGGTCCTCGGTGGGGGTCAGGGCAAGCCTGCTCGTGTCGCGGTCGGCGTGATTGATCGGGCGCTCGCGGAGCGCCTGAACACGGAATTCGAGCGGCGCGCCCGACTGTTGGGAACGCCCCGCAAAGACTGACGAACCTCGACGAAAGCCCCTGTGGCGGTTCGAGGCACAGTCGTGTAGAACACCGCACGGCCGAGTCGGGGAAGCCCCGCCTGTGGCCGGAGGTGGGAGAGCGCATGGGCAAGAGAGTCTTCGAAGTCGCCAAGGATCTCGGGGTGGACCACCGCGATCTGCTGAAGCGTTGTGACGGGCTTCAGATCGAGGTGCGCAACTACATGTCGCAGCTGACCACCGCCCAAGAGGCGAAGTTGCGTGGCGCGTTCGAGGCCGAGCGCAGGAGCGGGCAGGTCGAGGAGCGGGAGCAGGCTCCCGGCGTGCGCCGACGGCGCCGACCCGCCGGCGAGGAGACGGGACCCCGTCCCGTCGTGGCCCGGCCCGCGCGCCCCGATGCGACCGCCCCCGACGCCGAGCGTCCGACGGTCACGCCCGCCGCGCGGCCCGAGCCGGTCGCGGTGGAGCCGGCCCCGGCGCCCAAGCCGACCCCCGCTCTCCCTGCCGCGATCGAGCCGGTGGCCGAGGCCCGGCGCCCCGAACCGGTGGCGCCGACGCCGCCGGTCGTGGAGCCGGTGACCGAGGCCCGGGCCGTCGAGGCCCCACCCGTCGAGGCCCGGACCGTCGCGGCCCCACCCGTCGAGGCACCGTCGCAGGACGTGTCGGCCCCGAAGGCCGAGCCGGAACGGACCCCGATCGTCGAGCAGCCGGCCGCCGCCGACGTCACACCGAGCGGGCCCAGCGCACCGCAGGTCGCGGCCGTCGGCGCCATCGCGCCGGTTGCTGCGGTCGGCGCGACCGTCACCACGCCCGCCGCGGCGACGCCCGAGGGGGCACCGGTGCGGAGAGCGGGGGAGCCGGTGCGGCGTCCCGACGCCCGCGCCGCCGATCCGGTGGCGCCGCGCACGCGTGACGGCCGGATCAGCGACAAGCGCGAGGTGAACGCCCCGCAGGTGCGCAAGCCGCAGCCGCGCGAGGGCGCGCAGCAGGCCAAGGTGCTCGGTCGCATCCCCCTCGAGCAGTTGCAGAGCCGCACGCGCCGCCCCCCCCCCCGGGGAGGCCCCGGTTTCCGCCCGCAGCCCGGTGGTGCACCACCGCCG
>CALBMW010000773.1 GCA_937896275.1 uncultured Myxococcales bacterium | reverse complement strand
TCGACGGTGGGCTGGGCCTCGACGGCGACGAGGAACACGCCGAGCGCCGCCCGGATCTGCGACGGCTGGCCCGTCCGCAGCGGCGCGTCACCCGACGCGGCGAAGGCGATCGCCAGGGTGCCCTCCGGCAAGGTGTTCGACGGGGCGGCCAGCTCGCTGAGCAGTCGCCACTGCGCCTCGGTCTGAGCGGCGGTGCCCGGGGCGGCCGCCTCGACGCGCGCCACGGCGACGTCGAGCTCGCACGCGAAGCCCTCGCGGGCGTCGGTGAACTGCAGATCGGCGACAACGCGCTGCGCCGCCACCAACGCGGGCAGCGCCAAGGCGACCTCGTCGAGGGCTCGGCAGGGCCCACGCGCCTCCAGAGACAGCCGCGTGGCGAGGTCGATCACGTCCTCGATGGCGCCGCGCAGGCGCTCGTCGAGCGGCTCTCTCACCATCCAGCCGGCCGCGAGGCGCTCGCCATAGGTGGCGGCGACGGCGTCCGCGAGATCGGCGAAGCGACGCTGCGCGGCCTCGTCGCAGCCGGCGGGCGGCCCTCCGTCGGGCACGCCACCGTCGGACGGCGCGGCGTCGGATGCTTCGGCGTCGGACGCCTCGGCGTCGGACGGCTCGGCGTCGGGGGCGGCCTCCGCGACGCCAGCGTCGGCGTCGGCGTCGGGTCGGTCGATCGGACCGGCGTCCGCCACCGCGGCGTCAGGTTGGCCGATGGGGCCCGCGTCCGCCGTCGGGGCCCCGACGCACGCGCCCTGCACACAGGCCAACCGCGCGTCGTGGCAGTCGACGTCTCGCGCGCAGGTGGCCGCGCAGAAGGGGGCCTGCGCGCAGCTCAGCGCTTCGCTCGACGGCACGCAGGCCCCGTCGCCGCAGGTGGCGCCGTCGTCGCAGGAGCGGGTGCAGACCCCGCACACGCAGCTGAGCGCATCGCTGCACTCGGCGGACGCCACGCACGGCAGCAGGAAGCCGGTCTCGGTGATGGCGTCGGGGTCGATGACCCGGCGCTTCGTCCCGTCGCAGGCGGCGGTCAGGATGGGGGCCAGCAGCCCGAAGGCGAGGGCGGCGCGGTGCATGGTGGATCCTCGTCGGCTTTGGGTCTCTCGGTCGGCATGTTTATGCAAAAATATGCAGAAACACGCAAGTCGTCAGGGCGACTCTTCGGGCGCGTTCTGTAACGCACCGGAACGACACGACTTTTTGCAGCGGCGGCGGGGCCGCTGTCGGCGCTGCCCCGATGCGAGGGTGGCCCTCGGAACGACCGAGGACCTGGGGCAGCGGAATCGGAACGGTCGATCCGCCCCTCGGCCGTCGGCCTCGCGCCGAGCCCGGGGCCTCGAAAGGACCTACGCCCCAGCCTCGCGGCCGACCACGGAAGGGCGTATCCTCCGGCCTCTCGACCGCGGCCCCGGAGGACCACCGTGCCTGACTTCGCCTTCTCGACCATCCTGCCGCTGGGCGCCGACGAGACGCCCTATCGTCTGCTCACCACGGACGGCGTCTCGACCTTCGAGGCCGCCGACCAGACCTTCCTGCGGGTCGCGCCGGAGGCCCTCACGCGCCTCACGCGCGAGGCGATGGGCGACATCGCGCACCTGCTGCGGCCCGGCCACCTGGCCCAGCTGCGCGCGGTGCTCGACGATCCCGAGTCCTCGCACAACGACCGCTTCGTGGCGCTCGAGCTCTTGCAGAACGCGGTCATCGCCGCCGGACGCGTGCTGCCGAGCTGCCAGGACACCGGCACCGCCATCGTGATGGGCAAGAAGGGTCAGCGCGTCTTCACGGGCGGCGGAGACGAGGCGGCCATCGCGCGGGGCGTCTTCGACACCTATACCGAGACGAACCTGCGCTACTCGCAGCTCGCGCCCCTGTCGATGTATTCCGAGAAGAACACCGGCACCAACCTGCCCGCCCAGATCGAGCTCTACGCCACCGATGGCGACGCCTACAGCTTCCTGTTCATGGCCAAGGGCGGCGGCTCGGCCAACAAGAGCTACCTCTTCCAAGAGACCAAGGCGCTCCTCAACCCCGCGAGCCTGATGAGCTTCCTCGAGGACAAGGTCGCGAAGCTGGGCACGGCCGCGTGTCCGCCCTACCACCTGGCCATCGTCGTCGGCGGCACCTCGGCCGAGTCTGCGCTCAAGACGGCCAAGCTGGCCTCGGCCCGCTACCTCGACACGCTGCCCACGGTCGGCACGATGGCCGGCCACGGCATCCGCGACCTCGAGACCGAGGCCGCCGTCCTCGACATGACGCGCCGCCTCGGCATCGGCGCGCAGTTCGGTGGCAAGTACTTCTGCCACGACGTTCGCGTCATTCGCCTGCCACGCCACGGCGCCTCGTGCCCGGTCGCCATCGCCGTGAGCTGCTCGGCGGACCGCCAGGCCAGGGCGAAGATCACGGCGGACGGGGTCTTTTTGGAGGCCCTCGAGACGGACCCCGCAAAGTACCTGCCGCCCGTGACGCATGACGACCTCGACGGTGACGTCGTGCGCGTGGATCTCAACCTGCCCATGACCGAAATCCGCGCCATCCTCACCCGCTATCCCATTCGGACCCGCTTGAGCCTGAGCGGGCCCATCGTCGTCGCGCGCGACATCGCCCACGCGAAGATCAAGGAGCGCCTCGACGCCGGTCAGGGCTTGCCGCAGTACCTGAAGGACCACGCCGTGTACTACGCGGGGCCGGCCAAGACCCCGAAGGGCTATGCCTCGGGCAGCTTCGGCCCAACGACGGCCTCGCGCATGGATCCCTACGTCGACCTCTTCCAGAAGGCCGGCGGCAGCCACGTCATGCTGGCCAAGGGCAACCGCTCGCCCATGGTGACGGCCGCCTGCAAGGCCAACGGCGGCTTCTACCTCGGCAGCATCGGCGGCCCCGCCGCCCGCCTGGCGCAGGATTGCATCCGCAAGGTCGAGGTCATCGAGTACGAGGAGCTCGGCATGGAGGCCGTCTGGCGCATCGAGGTCGAGGACTTCCCCGCCTTCATCGTGGTCGATGACAAGGGCAACGACTTCTTCGTCGACATCGCCACCCGGCGGGCCGAGTCCCTGCCCATCGTGAAGTAGACGAGGCAAGCCGCTGACCGGGCGGTGCTCCTCGGTAGGCGGGCGCCGGGCCCGAGACGCTCACTGCGCCAGCGCGCGCGCCGCCTCGGCCAGCGCCACGAAGTCGCGCCGATACCCGTGCACGTCTGTCCCCAGCGCCCCGCGCGCGCGTTCGATGAGCGCCGCGTGATCGGCCCGTCCCTGGTGCGGCGACTCGCGCAGCAGCAGCCCCAACTCGGCCACCGCGCTGGCGAAGCGGAAGGCGTCGCTCGTCTGCGTCAGTGTCAGCCCCTCGTCGGCGATCGTGCCCGTGATGAGCGCGCTCACGTCGCCCTCGGGCTGCTTGTAGCGCAGCTTGATGGTCATCAGCTCGCCCGACGGGGCGACGCCGGTCGCCGTAACGCGCTGATATTTCAGTGGATCCACCGTCCCCACGTCCTCGGCCGCGCCGGCGGGGACGATCTCGTAGAGCGCCGTGACCGAGTGCCCAGCGCCCAACTCCCCGGCGTCCTTGCGGTCGTCGTTGAAGTCGCGGGCCGCCAGCAGCCGGTTCTCGTAGCCGATCAGTCGGTAGGCCTTCACCCGCGCGGGGTTGAACTCCACCTGCACCTTCACATCCTTGGCGATGGTGACCAGCGTGCCGCCGATCTCGTTGACCAGCACCTTGCGGGCCTCGAGCGCGCTGTCGATGTAAGCGGCGTTGCCGTTGCCCGCGTTCGAGAGCTTCTCCATCTTGGCGTCCTGATAGTTGCCGGTGCCGAAGCCGAGGATCGTCAGGAAGACGCCGCTCTCGCGCTCGGCCTCGATCAGCCGCACCAACTCGCCGTCGCTCGACGTGCCCACGTTGAAGTCGCCGTCGGTGGCCAGGATCACCCGGTTGGTCCCACCCTTGACGAAGTGCTCGCGGGCGACCGCGTAGGCCAACTCGATGCCCTCGCCGCCTGCCGTGCTGCCCCCGGCCTCCAGGCTGTCGAGGGCCTCGTTGATGGTGCCCTGCTCGTCGCCCGCCGTGCTCGGCAGCACCAGCCCGGCCGCGCCGGCGTAGACGACGATCGCCACATGATCCTGGGGCCGCAGCTGGCCGACCAGCAGCGCGAAGGCCTGCTTGAGCAGGGGAAGCTTGTCGGGCGAGTTCATCGACCCGGACACATCGAGGAGGAACACGAGGTTGGCCGGCGGCAGATCGGCGGTCTCGATGCGCCGCCCCTGCAGCCCCACGTGCACCAGCCGGTGGGCCGGGTTCCAGGGCGCCTCGGCCACCTCCGCGTTGACCGAGAAGGGCACCGCCCCGGTCGGCGCCGGGTAGGCGTAGTCGAAGTAGTTGAGCAACTCCTCGATGCGGACGGCGTCCGGCGGCGGCAGCCGCTGCTGCGTGATGAACCGGCGCACGTTGGCGTAGCTGGCCGTGTCGACATCGATCGCGAAGGTGGACAGCGGCGCGGTGACCACGTCGAGGAAGGGGCTCTCGGCGATCGCGTCGTAGCCCTCGCGCGACATGGCCGGGGGCGCCACCTCGCCCGAGACGGCCATCGACGGCGCGGGCATCATCGCGTAGCGCTCCGCGAAGCCACCACCGCAGGCGGCGGCCCCGATGGCTGTGGCGAGGGTCATCAGGGCGCCTGTGCGGGTCATCAGGGCGGCTGTGCGGGTCTTCATGGCGAGTCCTCCGATCGACGAGTGATCGGAGCATCGCGTGGGCGCGGCGCGCGTGGGTCACGGTGGATCCATGCCCCCGTCACGGTTGGGTCATGACGCGCGGGCGGGCTCAGCCGGGCTGCAAGAGGCTCGATCCGACCGTCTCGCGCGCCTCGAGCGCGCGGTGGCAAGCGACCGCCTCATGCAGGGGCCAGGTCTGGCCGACGGTCAGCCTCACGACGCCCGTGCGCAGGACGGCCCACAGCGCCTCGGCGCTCTGCAACAGCTCATCGCGGGTGGCGATGTAGTCGAAGAGCGTCGGTCGCGTGAGGTACAGCGAGCCCTTGCGAGCCAACTCGAGGGCGTCGAAGGGCGGCGGCGCGCCCGACGCGTTGCCGAAGCCGACCAGGGTGCCGCGGCGGCGCAGGCAGTCCAGCGAACCGGCGAAGGTCGTGCGGCCCACCGAGTCGTAGACGACCGGCACGCCCTCGCCGTCGGTCAGCGCCCGCACGCGGGCCACGAAGTCCTCGCGCGTGTAGACGATGGCGTGGTCGCACCCCGCGGCGTGGGCCCGCTCGGCCTTGGCGTCGCTGCTCACCGTGCCGATGACCCGCGCGCCCAGGTGCTTCAGCCATTGGCAGGCGATGAGGCCGACGCCGCCGGCCGCGGCGTGAAAGAGCACCGTCATGCCGGGCTCGACACGAAAGGCGCGTCGGATCAGGTACTCCACGGTCATGCCCTGCAGGAGTCCAGCCGCCGCCGTATGCGCGTCGATGTCGTCGGGCAGGGGCACCAGCTTGTCGGCGGCGATGGTCCGGCGGGTCGCGTAGGCCCCGGGCGGCCCGCCCGCATAGGCCACGCGGTCTCCCGGCTTCACGACGGTCACGTCAGGGCCCACCGCCTCCACGACGCCCGCCGCCTCCAAGCCGAGGGCGTGGGGCAGCGCGGGCAGCTTGTAGAGCCCCGAGCGGTGGTAGGTGTCGATGAAGTTGACCCCCACCGCCTTGTGGCGGACGAGCGCCTCACCGAGGCCGGGGGGGGCGACCTCGACGGCCTCGTAGCGAAGCACCTCGGGGCCACCGGTGGCGTGGATGCGGACGGCGTGATCGGACATGACATCCTCCTTCCGACCTCGCAGCGTACCGCGGGCGAAGCGACCTGGCACGCGCCGCAGCCGTTGACCGCACCACGAAGGCGCCCCGTGCTGCGGCGATCCTTCACCGCGTGGGACGCTCAGGTTCAGATGGCGATGCGGGCAGGCGAGGGAGGGGTCAGGGCGCGCCGGAGAGACTCAGAAGGTCTCGCCGATGAGGTCCAGCATGTCCTGCTGCGGCAGGTCCGAGGTCACGGCGTAGACGAGCGGACCCCGCTGGTACAGCGCCACCTTGTAGCCGTTGGCGTCGTGCAGGCGCACCTGCTTGTTGCCCACCTGCCGCGTCTCGCCGGTACCCATGCTCAGGTCGCTGCCGTCGAACACGAGGACCGTCATCTTGCGCCGCCCCACGGAGTACATGAGGTAGGCCGCCGCCCGCGCGTTGGGGCCGTCCGTGCCGCCGCCGATGCGGCTGAGCCGACCGCCGAGCAGGGTGACCCGCTCCTGCGGGAAGGCCGGCGCCGCCATGCGGAACGGCACCTTGTCCTGAAACCAGGCGTTGACCTCGGCGATCTCGGGGCTGGGGAACTCGACCGGATAGTCGGTGCAGTGCTGCTCGACGGCGTCATCGACCATCGGCGCCGGCTTGAAGCCGGTCAGCGGCATCACCAGCAGCCCGACCGCGCTCGCCACCGCCAGGGCAGGCACCGGCACCATCAGGCGCCGCGCCACGCGCCGCATCCGAGCGGGCCGCTGCGCCACGTGCAGGCGGGCCTGCAGCCGCTCGCGCACCCCGGGAGGCAGCCGC
>CALBMW010000772.1 GCA_937896275.1 uncultured Myxococcales bacterium | reverse complement strand
GCCCCCGACGCCGCTGCCCCCGACGCCGCTGCCCCCGACGCCGCTGCCCCCGATATCTGTGTGCCCAGCGACGAGATCTGCAACGGGGCGGACGACGACTGCGACGGCGCGACGGACGAAGGGACCGGCGGCGTCGACCCGCGCACGGGGATCGAATGGGTCTGTGTCGCGGGCGGGTCTTTCACCATGGGATCGGCGCTCGGCGAGCCCGACGAGCGGCGCGACGGCGAGGTCGACGTACCCGCGTTCCTGATCGCGCGCACCGAGGTGACCGTCGGCCAGTATCGGCGCTGCGTCGACGATGGGGGCGCCTGCACCGAGCCGACCGTCGAAGCGTGTGGCGCGTGGCCCAACTGGGGGGTCGCGGATCGCGAGGACCACCCGGTGAACTGCGTCGACTGGGCCCAGGCGCACAGCTACGCCGCGTGGGTCGGGGGCGGAGGGAGGCTGCCGAGCGAGGCCGAGTGGGAGTACGCCGCGCGCGGCCGGGGCCAGCTCCAGACCTACCCCTGGGGCGACCTGGAGCCGGCGGCGCGGCTCGCGGTCTTCGGTGGAGAGGCGGGCACCTCGCCCGTGTGCTCGACGCCGGACGGTCGCACGGCGCAGGGCCTGTGCGACATGGCGGGCAACGTCTGGGAGTGGGTCGAAGACTGGTTCGGCAGCTACGACGCCGCGCCCGCGGACGGGAGCGCGCGCAGCCTCCAGGGCGCGGCCACCGGGCGGGCCTTTCGGGGCGGTGGCTGCCACGACGGCGCCTGGGATCTGCGGGCGACGCGCCGCGCTGGGTTTTCGCCCGACTGGGCACAGGACGATCAGGGCTTTCGTGTCGCGAGGCCGACCGTGCCGCCGCCCGAGCCCCTCGTCGTCCCCTGCCCGGCGCCGGCCGCTCCCCCACCCGTCAGCACGGGACTCGCGGGCGCCATCGTCCGCAGCACGATGAGCGTGGGTGGCCCCTTGCAGGACGCCGAGTTGAGGGCGGGCAACCTGAACGGCAACAAGGCGGGCGCCGTGAGCTTCGTCGTGGCGCGGGGCGGTCGCCTCGAGCGCTTCGACGAGGACGGCGCGACCCCGTGGCGCAGTGAGCTGCTCGGCATCGAGGCGGTCATCGACGCGGCGGATCTGGACGGCGACGGGCGTCTGGAGATCGTGGCTCGGTCCCTACGCGCCGTGCACGTCTTCGACGCGCTCGGGGGCGCGCTGCTGTGGTCGCTCCCGCTCGCGCCCTTCGGCGACGACACGGCCATCGTCGCGGTCGAGACCGTCTTCTTGGTGGACCTGGACGGCGACGGCCTGCCCGAGCTCTATGTCACCGACGGGGGCTGCGTTCACAACGGCACCGGGCGCGGCGTCGTCCTCAGCTTCGCGGGGAGCGTGACGGTCCCGGTCACGCGCGCGGTCATCGACGTGCTGCGGGACGACACGCTCGTCAACGGACGCTGTACGCGATGGCAGGCCTTCGGCGACGTGGACGGCGACCATCGCCTCGAGCTGCTGCTGACGGACGGCGCCGGGCTGCAGGCCTACGATCCCCTCACGGGCGCGCGGAAGTACTACGGCGAGGTGCCCGACACAGTGGGCGACGGCACCGAGCCTCACCTCGCGTTCCCGCGGGCAGGCGGCGAGGACCGCCTGGTCTTCGACGGCGGACAGGTGCTGCGGTTGGGGTTGCAGGAGGGCGGCACGGCCCGGGCCCCCGGCGAGCCCCGCTCGCTGCGCCCGCGCTGGCGGACGACGGTCGGCGACGAGGCGCGGGCGGTGGGCAGTGGGCTCGCCGACCTCGATGGCGACGGGATCCTCGACGTGCTGACCTCGGCGCGCACCGGAGATGCCTGGCGGGTCGTGGCGCTCTCGGGCGCCGACGGCAGCGAGATCGCGGCCCTCGACGACGCCTGGGTGGAGGCCGTGGTGGACCTGGACGGCGACGGTCGGGCCGAGGTGGTGCTGCGCGAGGCCCCGGCGGTGAGCGCGCTCGCCTTCGGGGCGCTCCGCATCGATCACCTCGGCGGCGCGCCGCCCTACCTTCAGGCCGGGCCCCTCATCGCCGGCGCGGCGCTGGTGCGTCCCGCGGACGGCCGCTGGGATCGCGTCGGCGCGCTGGCCGATCCGCTGACGCTGGGCGGGCGGTTGGTGATGATCCGCGAGGTCGCGCCGGACGCGGCGCGCGCCGGGGCGATCGAGCTGTGGACGGACGCGGCGGCGGTGGCGCGTCGCGCGCTCGACGGCGATGTGGGGGCCGTGCGACCCGCCTGCGTGGCCGGCGCTGGCTGCGAACTGCTGGCGGTCGCGCTCGACGACGGCGGACTCGCGGTGTTGGACGCGAGCCTGACGCCCGTCGACGGCCGCGAGATCCCTCGGGCCGCGGCCCCGACGGGGAGCACGCAGGTCGAGATCAGCGGCGGTGAGCTGGTGGGCCTGAGCCCCGGCGGGCGCGTGGTCGGGCTGAACTGGCGGGATCCGGCGTCCGGCCCCCGCTGGGTGGTGGACGCTGGCCCGCGACCTGCCCTGCAACCCCCCGATGTGGTGATCGCGAGCGGGCGCGGCGGAGAGAACCTCGTCATTACGAGGCTTTATGTCGAAGGGCTGGCCGCCTGGCAGGCGCTGGACGCCGAAACGGGCGCGCTGCGGTGGGTGAGCCTGCTCGACGAGGATGCCTACATTCCGCTGCCCCCGGCGGCGGTCGTCCCGGGCACCGACGTCATGGTGCGCTACGACCTCGTCACGAGCGAGAGCGCGCCGCCCGCCCCCGACTGCCCGATCGATCGGATCGAGCCCGAGGCCTTCACGCCGGACGCCGACTGCCCGGCGGAGCTCTGGTACCCCCGCGCGCTCACGGCGATCGACCTCGCCTCGGGCGCCTGTCGATGGCGCACGATCCTGCGCCCCACGCGCTGCCGCCGGCTGGTGCGTCAGCTGGTGAGCGTGATCGGAGACGCGCTGTTCGTGACCGAGACGGCGTCGGTGCGACAGCTCGACCCGGCCACCGGGGAGGTCTTGCGGGCAGCGCCGGTGGACCCCTTCGAGGGGGGCATCCCGCGCAGCGGCGGGTGGGTGCGAGCTACGGGCGGCGAGCCGCCGCTGGCGCGGGTGGGCGGGAACGGGCCGCTGGAGTTCCTCAACGCGACCCTCGACCTCAGCGGGCGCGCCGCCGATGTCGAGGGCCTTCGAGCCCAGGGCTGGCAGGGTCATGACCTGGTGATGGGCGACGGTGAGGTGTGGATCGAGCCCGGGTTCAACCTGCCGCTGCTCCGATACCCGGTGGCGCCGGTCCCGGCCGTCAGCGGGACGGTGGGCCTTCGCGACGGCGAGGCGAGCGCCGGGGTGGCTGCCCACGAGACGGTGTGGCCGAACGTGACGGCGATGACGCGCGTGCAGGGCTTGCTCGACGGCGCCGACGGCATCGCGGCGGTCACCGACGAGGGCATCGTGTACGGCCTCGCGCTCGACGGGACGGTGGGCTGGTACCACGTCTTCGAGGGCACGCTGGGCTCGGTGCGGGTGGGGGATCTCGGGGGCGACGGCGACCTGGAGTTGATCGCCGCGATCACCGACGGCCGGGTCGTCGTGCTGGACGACGCGCCGCCCCCCGGGCCGGCGGGGGTGTGGGATCTGTCGTGCCCGCCCGACCCGGCGTGCGATCCCGGCGGGGACGCGGATGAGACCGATTCGACCGACACGCTGTGCGCGGCGTGGTACGCGCTGCCCGACGTGGATCGCTACGAGGTGCGCGTGCTGGGCCCCAACGGCGCGGTGATCGAGGGCTGGCGTGCGGTGGGCAGCGTGCGCGTGGCGACCGTGGACGGGCTCCACCTGACGCCGGGGGTGGTCTACGCGGTCGAGGTCCGCGGCGTCCGCGCGCAGCAGCCCACGAACAGCGCGTCGAGTGATGGCGTGCGGGTGGTGAACGTGGGTCCGCCGTCGGTCGCCGTGACGCTCGACCGGGCCGAGCTGGACTTGCAGGGCGAGCCCTTGACGATCACGGTGGACGCGAGCGACGACGACCTGCTCGCGGGCTGGTCGCTCGACGTGATCAGCGAGGACGGCCTGGTCGTGCGACGGTTGGCGGGACAGCCTTTGGCGCAGCCGGTGTTCCAGGGCGTGCGGATCTGGGATGGGCGGGACGGGGACGGGGACGGGATCGCCGTCGCGCCCGGCGTCTACCGGGTGGTCGCCGCGGCGATCGACCGCGCCCGCAACGTGGGCCGCGATCCAGAGGAGAAGAGGGTCACCGTCTGCGACGGGCCCTGCCCCTAGCGGGGCGTCGCAGGGCCCGCGAGGTGTCCCGCGGTAGAGGTGCCGCAGCAGACCGACCCCTCGGTCCGACGCACCGGCCCCGGAGCCCGCTCCGACCGGCGCTATGTGATAACTGAGTATGTTCGACCCCCCGGTTCGTCGTGGGCGCCAGGGCGCCCTGAGCGGTGTCGGCGTGGCGGGTCGCGGCGGGTGTTCTTGGCGCCCGCGCCAGCCCCAGCTACCGTAGGCCCCGAAAAGAGAGAAACCGTGTACCTCGCCGTCTCCTCCGATCGTCGCCATGCCCGCGTCGACGTCCCGCCCGGGACGTCCGTCGCGGCTGTGCGCGGCCTGCTCGAGGCCGAGGGCATCACGCGCGGCGTCCTGGACGCGGGGATCGCCGTGGCCGTCGAGAAGGCGACGCGCACTGGCTTGGTGCAGCCCGGCGTGCTGGTGGCTCAGGGCACCGCGCCCCGCGCCGGGACCGACATGGCCGTGCGCTTCCTCGCGCCTCGCCCCCTGTCGCGCCCCCCCGATCTGAGCGACCTCATGCGCCTCTTCGGCTCGGGCTCCATCGACGCCATCGAGGCCGGCGCGGGCGCCTGCATCGGGTGGCTGGTGCGCTCCGGGCAGCCCTTGGCCGAGTACTCGGTGACCGGGGGCCGCCCAGGCGAGGATCTGTTCGGCGCTGCGATCCCGCCGCCACCGCCGGCTCGGTCGCTCGCGGTGGGCCCCGGCGCCGAGCTGCGCGAGACGGTGGTCGTGGCCACCCGAATGGGCTACGCCGGCCTGCACGAAGGGCGGCTGACCGTGCTCTCGCCCATCTGGGTGGGTCCCGGAGGCGAGGCCGCCTGGCTGGTGCGGGTGCCCAACTTCGAGGGCAGCGCCCGAAGCCTCGAAGCGGACTTGCACGAGTCGCTCCTGGCCTCCGGCGTCGTCCGCGGCGCCGACGTCGCGGCGATCCGCGACGCGGCCCAGGGGACGGGCGGGCCCACGCATCGCCTGGCCGCCGCGATCCAGCCCGAGACGCCCCCACCGCCTGCACCTCGCTTCACCTTCGAGCATGCCTTTCGCCCAGGCCTGGCGCGCGAGGATGGCTCGACCGACTTCAGGGAACGCAACATGTTCCCGGCGGTCGAGGCCGGCGCGCTGCTGCTCGAGGTCGCAGAGCCCGTCTGGGGCCGCCCGGGGTGGACGGTCACCGGCGAGCCCATCCCGTCGCTCCCCGTCCCGAAGGTCGAGGTCATCGCGTCGCAGAACGTGCGGGGCGAGGTGGTGGACGGCGTGCACCGCCTCTTCGCCGAGGTCGAGGGCACCGCGACCGTGCGCGCCGACGTGCGGGTCGGGCGACCGCAGCTTCGCTATCGGTGGCGTGTCGCCGTGCGCCCGGCCCTCTCGATCAACGGCGACGTGGACTTCGCGACCGGCAACATCGACGCCGGTGGCAACGTCGCCGTCCGAGGCAAGATCACGAAGGGGTTCCGTGTCACCGCCACGGGTGACGTGCGCATCGGCGGCGAGATCGAGGATGGCGCACACGTCGAGGCCGGCGGCAGCGTGCAGGTCGGCTTGGGCATCATGGGCGCCCACACGCGCGTCGAGGCCGCCGGCGCCATCGAGGCCCGCTTCGTGAACGAGGCGACCCTGCTGGCGGGCGAGGACGTGCGCGTGCAGCGCTACATCCACGACGCGCAGGTGCAGGCCGGCGGCTGGGTGCGGGTCGCCGGCCGCGGCGGGCGCGGGGTGGGCGGCATCACCGGCGGCCACGTCGTCGCGCGGCACGGCGTCGAGAGCCGCACGCTCGGTTCGACCTACACCGGTCGCACGCTGATCGAGGTTGGGCTCGACAGCCGCCTCGACGTCCGCATCGCCGAGGTCCGAGGCGCCTTCGACGAGGCGGACGCCGAGCTGGCCGAGGTGGCCGCGCGGCTCGGCGTCGCGACCTTCGACGAAGCCTCGGTGCGGGGCCTCATCTCGGACGAGCCCGAGCAGAGGCAGGCGCTGCTCGCCGAGATCAGGAGAGCGCGTCCCATCCTGCACCGGCAGGTCATCGCCAAGGAGCAGCGCGTGGCGCTCGAGGGGGAGCGCGACGCCCTGCTGGCCGACGCCCGCGTGCTCGTCGAGGAGACCACCCACGCCGGCGTCACGGTCGACATCCGCGAGCACCGCTACGCCGTCAAGGATCCCATCGAGCAGGCCCGCTTTCGCTTCGATCGCGAAGCCTACCCGCCCCGCGTGGTGTGGCGTGACGCCCAGCAGCACAGCGAGGCCGGGAAAGGCCCGCGCCCCTCCGCGAAGCGGCGCAAGAGCCTGATCTGACTGCCCTTATTCGCGCACGCTGCTTCGCGC
>CALBMW010000771.1 GCA_937896275.1 uncultured Myxococcales bacterium | reverse complement strand
CCGATGGTCGCGGGGTGCAGGCGCTCCTGGAAGAGCACGCGCAGCCAGGCGCGCACGTCGACGGTCTGAGTCGCGGCCGGCTCGAAGGGCTCGCCCCCACGCCAGGCCACGAAGAAGCCCACGTCCTGCAGGTAGCCGCTCACGGTCAGCGGGCTGGCGCGCTTCTCGGTCGCCAGGTAGCGCTCGAAGGCGCGGAGTGGGTCGTCCATGTAGGCAAGGGTACTGCCTTATCCTACGAGATGCGACTTCCAGGTCGCCCACCAGGCGGCGAGGTCTTGCTGAGCGCGCAGCGATTGCCGCGCCTTCTTGTCGCGCTTCGACTCGCGACGCTGACGCGCGAGGGGCGCGAACAGGCTCCAGTTCAGGTTGCTGGGGCTGTAGGCGGACAGGATGCCCTCACCGCGAAGGTGACGCCGCAGCGCCCCGAAGGCGCTGGTGGGCGGCGGGATCGGCGGGGGCAGGCCCAAGAGCCGCGCCAGGACGTGCCACGCGACGAGCTGCCCGCAGGCCGTCGACTCCACGTAGCCCTCGACGCCGGTGATCTGCCCGGCCAGGTAGAGGTCGGGGTCGTCGTGCCAGTGCAGGGCGTCGGACAGCAGGCTGGGCGCGTGCACGTAGGTGTTGCGGTGGACGCTGCCGAAGCGCAGGAAGGCGGCCTCCGCGAGGCCGGGGAGCGTGCGAAAGATCCGCTGTTGTTCCGGGTGCTTGAGCCGCGTCTGAAAGCCGACCATGTTCCAGGCGGTCGCCTCGCGGTTCTCCATGCGCAGCTGGATGACCGCGAAGGCCTGCCGTCCGGTGCGGGGATCCACCAGCCCGACCGGCTTGAGCGGTCCGAAGGCCAGCGTCAGCGGCCCGCGCTCGGCCATCACCTCGATGGGCAGGCAGCCCTCGAAGTACTTCGCCTCCTCGAAGGCTCGGGGCGTGACCTTGTCGCCTTCGAGCACCGCCGCGACGAAGGCCAGGTAGGCGGCCTCATCGAGCGGCACGTTGGCGTAGTCGGCCCCAGAGCCCTTGTCGTAGCGGCTCTGTCGCCACACCACCGACCAGTCGATGCTGTCGCTGTCGATGATCGGCGCGATGGCGTCGTAGAAGTACAGGCTCTCGCGACCGGCGCGGCGCGCGATGTCGCCCGCCAGCTCGGGGGCGGTCAGGGGCCCGGTGGCCACCACGCACAGCCCGGGCGGCACGGCCTCGACCACGCCCGCCACGCGCTCCACGAGCGGCTCGGCCTCGATGGCGGCGGTGACGTCGGCGGCGAAGCCACTGCGATCGACGGCCAGCGCGTCCCCCGCCGGCACCGCGTGGCGATCGGCGGCCGCCAGGATGGCGCTGCCGGTGTGGCGCATCTCCCACTTGAGCAGGCCGATGGCGTTCTCGACGTTGGCGCTGCGGAAGCTGTTGCTGCACACCAGCTCGGCGAGGCTGTCACTGTGCTGGGCGGGCGTGCGGCGCCCGGGCTTCATCTCGTGCAGGCGCACCGGCACGCCGTGGCGCGCCAGGGTCAGCGCCACCTCACAGCCGGCCAGGCCGCCTCCGATCACGGTCACGGCGTCGTCGCGCATGGCGCTCACTCTCGTCTCGATGGGCGTGCGCGTGCATAGCGGCCGCCGGGGGCCGCGCGCAACCAGCCGTCCAACTCGAGGGTGAGCGCGAGCGCCACGGCGTCGCCCACGGCCAGCCCCGAGGCGATCGCCAGCTCCGCCACCGGCCGGGGCTCGGACGACGCCGCCTCCCACAGCGCGCGCCCGACCGTGGGCACGGACGGTCCCGCGGACGCCGCCTCCGCCGCGTCAGGTGAGGGCGCGTCAGCGGCCCAGGCGCTCGGCCTCGTCAGGATGCGCGCGCCCTGATCCACCAGCAGGTGACACCCCGCGTGCAGGGGCGCGTCCATCGAGCCCGGCACCGCCCACACCGGCCGCCCGAGCGCCCGCGCGGCGCGCGCCGTCTGCAGCGATCCGCTGCGGGTCGACGCCTGCACCACGACGCAGGCCGACGCCAGCCCGGCGATCCACGGGTTGCGTCGGGGGAAGGTCCACGCCGCGGGGCGCTGGCCGCAGGGGAAGGGCGTGACCACCGCCCCCCGCGCCGCCGCCCGGCGAAACAGCGCGAGGTGCTGCGCCGGCCCGGCCCGATCGAGCCCCGCGCCCAGCACGACCACCGTCTCGCCGCCCGCGTCGAGCGCCGC
>CALBMW010000770.1 GCA_937896275.1 uncultured Myxococcales bacterium | reverse complement strand
GGCGGCCTCCCCGGCGCCGCGGGCCCGGCGGGCTGCCGAGCCTGCTCGCGCGGCCGCGCCCGCGCGGACCGCCAAGAAGACTGACGAGGTCGATGATCTCCTCGGCGCGCTCGGCAACAGTGGGGGTGGCTCGCGCAAGTCGGCGGCCGCCCCGGCCCCCGCAGCAGCCGCGCCCGACGCGTTGCTGCCCGACAGCCTGTCACGCCAGCAGATCCTGCGCGTGGTCAAGACCAACGCCGGCTCGATTCAGTCCTGCAAGGACGGTGACTCCAGCGGCACCGTGATGGTGGCGATGGTCATCGAGGGCAGCGGCCGCGTGACGACGGCCGCGGTGTCGACGGCCGCCTACAAGGGCGGCTCCGTCGGGCGCTGCATCGAAGGCAAGGTGCGCGCCTTCCGCTTCCCCCAGTTCAAGGGCGATGCCATGCGCATCAACATGCCCTTCGCGCTCTGACGCACGTTTCGTCCTGCCGCCGCCGCCGACCGCGTTGCCCCTGAGATGAGGACCGTGCGGCTCCACCGTGGGTCACATTGGGGTTCAATGACGGCGTGGCGGCTGAGCGCCCTCGACCCCTCTCGCCCTTGACTTCTGATCGCTGAAGCGGCATGTTTCGCGCCCCCTGGCGCTGGCGATGTCCCGCGGGACCGCTCGTCTGAGACGGCGCCGAACAGCAACCGACGGAGGTTCGAATCATGGACGGCATCCTGGGCGAGAAGGTCGGCATGACCGCGGTCTACGGCGAGGACGGCTCGCAGATCCCGGTGACGGTGGTCCGCACCACGGGCAACGTGGTCGTCAGCAAGCGCACCGAGGAGCGCGACGGCTATACGGCCGTGGTGCTCGGCTTTGGTGAGCGCAGCGCGAAGCGCGCCGGCAAGCCGGTCGAGGGCTTCTTCGCCAAGCAGGGGCTGCTCGAGGAGCGCGAGGACGGCAAGAAGATCGTCAAGCGCCACCTCCGAGAGTTTCGCGTGCCCGCCGCGCGCCTGGCCGAGCTCGACGTGGGCGCGGCGCTCGCCGTCGACAGCATGTTCCACGCCGGTGAGAGGGTCGACGTCGTCGGCACGAGCAAGGGCACTGGCTTCACGGGCGTCATGAAGCGGTACAACTTCAAGGGCGGCAAGGCCAGCCACGGCGTTCACGAGTACCACCGTCACGGCGGCTCGATCGGCTCGAACACCTCGCCCGCCCGCGTCTTCAAGAATCGCAAGATGCCGGGTCAGCACGGCAACGCGCGCATCACCATCCAGAACCTGCAGGTCATCTCGGTGCTCGCCGACTAGGGCCTCATCCTTCTGCGTGGCGGCATCCCCGGCCCGAACGGTGGCCTCGTGATGATCAAGCGCGCCGTCAAGGCCCGCCACTAAGGGCCTCCCCCCAGCCCACCTCCCCGCAGCCCACCTCCCCGCAGCGAAGGTGCCGAGTCGCGTCGCCACACGCCGCTGAACACGACGCGGGCGGGGCCTCGCATCACAAGTCCCGCTGCCCCCTCGGCGATGAACAGAGAGCCCCCCGGCAGGACCAGCTGAAGCGTCGCCGTGGGTGCGGCGCGGTCTTCCAACCAGGCGGCCGCGGCGGTGGCGCAGGCGCCGGTGCCGCAGGCGCTCGTCAGGCCGCAGCCCCGCTCCCAGACGAACAGCCGGAATCGATCCGGCGCCTCTTGCGTGGCGAAGGACACGTTGACGCCGCCCGGGAAGTCGGCGTGGCGCTCCAGGTCGGGGCCGTCGCGCCGGGCGTCGGCCTCGCCAAAGTCGCCGAACAGGACGAAGTGCGGGTTGCCGACGTCGATGCGCCGCCCGGTCGCGGCGCCGCCCGCCCAACGCGCCGTGTGCACACCGCCGTCCCGCGCGGGCCCCATCTGCACGCTGATCTCGGCGCCATGGTCCTCCACTTCGCGCGGGCCCGCGTCCGTCTCGATCGTGAAGCGCGGCGGGACGTCGGCCCTGAAGTCGCGCAGGTATCGCGCCACGCAGCGCAGCCCGTTGCCGCACACCTCAGGGCGGCTGCCGTCCGCGTTGAACACCGTCATGGCGAAGGGCGCCGCCCGCCCGGCCGTGATCAGCAGGACGCCGTCGGCGCCGATCCCGCGCCGGCGGTCGCACAGCCGTCGCGCGAGCGCGGTGTCCATCTCGCAGGGCGCATCCAAGGCGTCGACGACCACGAAGTCGTTGCCGAGGCCCTCGCACTTCATGAACTCCATCCGACACCTCTGCCCGGCGATCAGCGGTCACGCGGTCGAGTCGGGAGGCTGCTGGACGCCCAGACCAAGGTGCGCCGACAGCCTCCAGGGCAGCACTCTGCCAGCACCCGGGGCGCTCGTCACGCGTCCCGGCGAGTGGATGAGCCCCGAATCGGGCGGTCAACTGGCGCTGCGCGGCGGTCGCGCGCACTTCGACCGACAAAGAATTGACAGCATCGCCGTCGCCGGTGAAGAATCGGCCCCACGCAGGAAGGACCGAAGCTCAAACGGCCCCTGGCCGGTCGACCTGGAGTTACGCGGTGACCGATGAGGCCTTGGCGCGGCCCCTCGTGGGCGACGATCCCGCCATGCGGCGCGTTTTTCACGTCGTGGGCAAGGTCGCGCCCACCGACAGCTCGGTCCTCATCCTGGGGGAGAGCGGCACCGGCAAGGAGCTGGTCGCGCGCGCCATCCACCATCAGAGCCACCGCCGCGCTCGGCCCCTGGTGCCGATCAACTGCGGCGCGATCCCCGAGAACCTCCT